>NZ_DATIND010000151.1 GCF_035474595.1 Longimicrobium sp. | reverse complement strand
TCGCGCGCTGGGCGCTGGCCGACACGTACGGTTTGAAGTTGGAGAAGTCGGGGCCGCTCTACGACTCTTTTAAAGTTGAGGGCGACAAGGTGCGCGTCTCGTTCAAACACGCAGGGGGCCTGAAGACGCGCGACGGCGCGGCGCCGTTCGTCTTCCATCTCCCCAACGCTCAGGCCGCGGCTTCCGCGTGGGCGGGAACGTGGGTGAGCCAGCCGTAGGTGTCGGGCACCTCGCCGCGCGCGATCCCCAGGAAGCGGTCTTGGATCTCCCCGGTCACCGGCCCGCGGCGCCCCGCGCCCACGGGAATGCGGTCCACCGAGCGCAGCGGCGTGAGCTCGGCCGCGGTGCCGGTGAAGAACGCCTCGTCGGCGATGTAGACGAACTCGCGCGGCAGGTTCTCCTCGCGCACCTCGTACCCCAGGTCCCTTGCGATGCGGATCACCGAGTCGCGGGTGATGCCGGCCAGGATGTTGGCCGAGATCGGCGGGGTGAAGAGCACGCCGTCGCGCACCACGAACAGGTTCTGCCCGGTGCCCTCGGCCACGTAGCCGTACGTGTCCAGCATGATGGCCTCGTGGAAGCCCAGGTCCTTGGCCTCCATCTTGGCCAGCTGCGAGTTCAGGTACGCGCCGCCCGCCTTCCCCAGCGAGGGAAAGGTGTCGGGCGCGGCGCGGCGCCAGCTGCTGATGCACGCGTCGACCCCGTTCTCCAGCGCGCCCTCGCCCAGGTACGTGCCCCAGATCCAGGCCACCACGAAGGTCTCCACGAAGCGGTCGTCGGCCAGGATCCCCATCTGCTCGCCGGTGCGGGCGATGAGCGGGCGCAGGTAGCAGTGCTTCACCCCGTTGGCGGCCACCACCTCGACGGCGGCCTCGCTCAGCGACTCGAGCGTGTGCTCGCAGGGGATGCGGTAGATGCGCGCGCTGTCCAGCAGGCGGCGCATGTGGTCCTGCAGGCGGAAGATGGCGGGCCCGTCGGAGGTCTCGTAGCAGCGGATCCCCTCGAACACACACGAGCCGTAATGGGCCACGTGGCTCATCACGTGGATGGTGGCGTCGCGCCAGTCGATCAGCTGCCCGTCGCGCCAGATCAGCCGCGTGGGTCCGTTGGCAGTGCTCATGTATCGGGTCCTTCCCCGGGCCGGCCGGGTCAACGGGTGTACAGCGCCGGAAACGCACATGTTGTATCCCGCACGCTCCGCGCCCGCAAGGCCGCCTCCCCACGCGCGAAGGGATTTTCCCCTCTTCCGACGCTCGGGACCCCATGCGAATCTCCGGTGCGCCGCCGGAGCACGGGCGGGCGCACGACCGACGCCATCGCAGGGAGGCCGGATGCTGGATCCGTTCGTCCGCAGGTTCATTCGCGCCAGCCTGCTCTGGCTGGGGCTGGGGGTGGGGATCGGGGTGTGGATGGCGGTCCGGCCCGCCGCGGCCGTCTACCGCCCCGCGCACATGCACGCGAACCTGCTGGGGTTCGTGAGCATGATGATCTTCGGCGTGGCGTACCACGTGATCCCGCGCTTCACCGGGCATCCGCTGCACAGCCGCCGCCTGGCCGGCCTGCACGTGTGGGTGGCCAACGCCGGGCTGGCGGCGATGGTGGCCGGCTTCATCCTCCGCGTCCACCTCTGGCGCGCGGGGGCGGCGCTGCTGGGCGCGGGCGGCACCGCCAGCGCGGTGGGCGCCTTCCTGTTCATCTACAACCTGTGGCGCACGCTGGACGAGCCCGTCCGCCGCGCCAGCGCCAACACGCTTCCGACGCTGGAGCGCGCGCCCGCCGCCCGCAAAAGCGCCTGAACCGATCTGGAGATCGCGAGATGCAGACCACGACCATCACCCCCGACACGACCGTCAACGACGCGTCCACGCGGTTTCCCGCCACGCTGCGCGTCTTCTCCGCCTGGGGGATCGACGCCTGCTGCGGCGGCGCCAAGCCCCTGGCCGAGGTCGCCGAGCGCCACGGCTTCGACCTCGACGCGCTCCTCGCCGACCTGCACGAGGCCACGGAAGAGGAGTAGCCGGCACACGAACGCAGGCGAGGTCCCGTCGTCCCGGCTGGATGGATCGTGCGCCGATCCGGCTTCCTCACCGCCGGCTGAAGTCGCAGCCTGCGCGAGGCTGTTCGGCCAGGCAGCGGAGTCGGGGAGGCGAGCTGGAGGCGTCCTGCCGGTTCAAATCGAGCGGAGATGCCGGGGCGGGGAGTCCGCGAAGGCGGACTTCGGGCCGTTGTTGCCGCGATTTCAATCGCCCTTCCACTCCCACCGGTGGCTGAAGCCACAGCCAGACGCGAGCGCTCCCGCCGGCCAGTGGCCGGCGGGAGCGCTCGATCTTCAGGGAGATGTGCTGCGGAGCGGCGTCAGCGGATCCGCGTGGCGCGGCCCTGCCTGTCGACGCTGGTGAGCGGGAGGTCCATCACGTCGTTGCCCAGCGGGATGGCGCCGGGCGCGGGGCCCTGGCGCGCGCTGAGCGTCAGGAAGAAGGCGTCCGCGGCCCCGGTGTTCACCGTGTAGCCGAAGTCCTGCAGCGAGCGCACGGTCAGCAGGCTCAGCGGCATGGGGCCCGCGTTGGCGTAGCCGGTCATCAGCTCGTTGGCCAGCACCGACTCGCGCCAGTGCACGTTGATGGTGCCGCTGGAGCCGGTGTTCTCCACCGGCACCTTGTTCCCGCCGGTGTAGGTGCTGCCGCCGATGGAGTTGAACCCGGCGATCCCGTTCGTGCCCGAGTAGTACGTGTCCAGCGGGGGCCCGCCCACCGGCGACGCGTTCTGCACCAGGCTGAAGTGCGGCTGCCAGAGCGAGCCGATCCCCAGGACGTGCCCCATCTCGTGCAGGATCACCGCGCTCAGCATGCCGCTGGCCTCCATCGACGGCATGTCGGCCGAGTCGAAGCGCATCCGTCCCACGAAGGGAAGGAACTCCGCCGAGCGCACGAAGCACGGCCCCGCCTGGCCCAGCACCGCGCCCGCGCCGTCGATCGGCTCCACGGTCGCGAAGATCATCAGGTCGTCGATGCTCAGGTTGAACGAGGGCGACCCCGTCCCGCAGCTTCCCGTTCCCAGCGTGTAGGCCAGGTCCGGCACGTCGCCCGTGATCACCCGCGACCATTTGGCCGCCGCGCTGTCGAACGCCGCCCGCTGCACCGCGCTCATCGCCGACGTGTAGCACAGGGTGATGCCGAACCCGATGCCGCCGCCGCCCGAGCAGCCGCTGGCCTTGAAGGTCACCGCCGACGCGCCGCCCAGCGCGGTGGCGCTCAGCGTGTTCATGGTCGCGGGCGAGCCCAGCACCCAGCTTCCCACCCGTGCAATCCCGCTGCCGTCGGTCGTGGTCGTGGCGCTGGTGACGGATCCCCCGCCGCCCGAGACGCTGAAGGTCACCGGCACGCCCGCCAGCGGAGCGTTGGACGCGTCGCGCACCAGCACCGCGGGCGCGGTGGGTACCGCCGAGCCGGCCATGGCCGCCTGGTTGTCGCCCGCGCTGATGGTGACCGTCGCCGGGACGGCCACGTCGATGCTGCGCTGCCCGCGCAGCCGCCGGCCCACCGCGTTCAGCAGCGAGGTGCCGATGCCGTTCCAGGTCACGGAGATCGACGTCTGCCCCGCCGAGAGCGCCGCCTGCGCGCCGAAGGCGGCGGGCGGGCCCGAGGTCTGGGTCAGGTTGAAGGTGTCGGGCTGCGTGAGCTTGTTGCCGTAGCGGTCCATCGACTTGATGGTGATGGCGTACGGCGAGCCGACGCTGGGGAACGACGGCGTTCCCGAGCGGAAGCTGGGGCCGCACGCGCTGCTGCTCTCGCCCGGGCGCAGCATCTCCACCCGCGAGTACGCGCCCGGCGCGGTGATGAAGGTGACCGGCGCGGCGGCCGTTCCCGCCGTGCGCACGGTGCAGATCTGCCGCTGCCCCGGGTAGTCGGCCACGTCCGCCGCGGGCGCGGTGCTCCCCGCCAGCACGGTGACCGTGGTCGCGCCCAGTGCCGCGGCGCGCTCGCGCAGGCGGCGCACGGCGGCGGTGTCCTGCCCCTCCTCGATGCTCTCCGTCAGCCGCGTCTCGCTGTCCTGCACCACCAGCGCCTGGAAGGTCAGGGTGAACACGTCCTGCGTGGCGGTGGCCTGCAGCGGCATGCGGAAGGAGACGGTCACCACGCCGTCGTACTGGTTCACGCTGGTGGGAACGGGGAGCTGGCGGTGGGTGGCCGCCGGGTCCCAGTTGCGCACCATGTAGCCGTACGGGAAGACGCTGGTGATGTCGCCGGTGGGCGGGATGGCGGCCACCTCGGCCTCCGTGAGCACCTGCAGCACGTCGGGATACAGCGCCAGCATGGTCACCAGGTCGCTCTTGATGGAGATGGCGCCCGTCGGCACCACCGAGGTGGCGATGGACGGGGCGGCATCGGTTCCGTCGAAGCGCTTCAGCGACGAGATGGGGGTGCCGGAGATGGTGTTCGGCCGCGAGGCCATCAGCAGCGTCACGTTGTTCAGCGCGGTTCCCGTCTGGTTGCGGATGCGGTAGGTGGCGGTCACGTACCGCTGCCCCCCGGCGGTGCGCGTCCCCTCGGTCCACGTCTGCACCGTCAGCGGCTCGAACACGATGCCGTTGGCCACCGTCAGCGACGCCCGCGGGCCGCCGGCGCGCGAGGCGACCGGCGTGATGCTGCCGCTCATCTGGCTGGTGCCGATGCCGCTGACCGTGATCTGCACCATCCCCAGCGGCATGGGCGGCGCCTTGGGCTGCTCGGGCGGCGAAGGAAGCGTCGGCCGCGCCGCGTCGTTCACGCAGGCGGACACGGCCAGGATCGTTGCGGCGGCGCAACAGGTGAAGCGAAGGCGCGTCATGGAGTCTCCAGATGGGAGAGTAGGGGGACCGGAAGCTTCGGAGCGCTGGGAAGTGGAGAGGCCGGGCCGGTGGAAGTGCCTGCTGGAGCGGCGGTTGGATGGATCGGGGGAAGAGCGTCCGCCGCGCCGCGGGAGGCGAAGGGCCCTGCTTTCGCCGGAGATCGGGCGGGACCGGCCGCCGCGCGGGTCATCCCCCCGGAGCCCTCTCGCGCCGCCGTTCCGGCCCGCGCCGGGCCGATTCGATCGCAGCACGATGTCCCGCTCGTCGCCCGCGGAAGAGCAAGGTCCTAGCCACCAAAGGAAACGTTCGACGGAGAGTCAGCGGTGGGCTCCCGGCGAGCCGAAGTTCTCCTCGCGGTCAGGTCTCTCCTCCAGTCGATTCTGGAGGATGGGGCGGCACCGTTTGTATGGAGATGAAGAGCGGGAAGGGCCTACCCGGCCGCGGGCGGGAGACTCGGGGCTGGAAACGGCGCCGGTTCCGTCTTCGGCCACGACCGCAGCTCGGGCGGGCCGCCGGCGGCGGGGAGGACGACGTAGGTGTAGTCGCGCAGCCAGTCGCCGGAGTTCACGTAGAAGCGCCCGGGCTCGACCTCCACCCGCGCGGCCACGTGCGCGTGGCCGGCCAGGACGAGGTCCAGCGCGGGGTCGGCGCGGAGCTGCTCCTCGGCCCAGTTCTGGATGAACGCCGCCCGGCCGGTGGCCGCCGCGTCGCCCTCCGCCTTCCGCTCGGTGCTGGACGCCACCCCCGCGATCCGCCGCCCGAAGTCGGGGTGCAGGAAGCGGAAGGCGGCGATGGAGACCGGGTGGCGGATGACCGTCTTCAGCGTGCGGTACTTGTAGTCGCCCTTCCCCACGCCGTCGCCGTGCGCCACGAGCGTCCGGCGGCCGGCCAGCGTCATCTCCACCGGGCCGTTCAGCAGCTCGATTCCCACCTCGTCGCGCAGGAAGCTGCCGGCCCACGCGTCGTGGTTGCCGCCCACGAACCACACCTTCACCCCCGCGTCCACCACGTCGGCCAGCGCGGCCAGCACGCGGTAGTGCTCGCGCAGGATCACCGAGCGGTACTCGAACCAGAAGTCGAACAGGTCGCCGTTGATGAGGAGCGACCGTGCCTCGGCCGCCACGTGGGCCAGGAAGCCGCGGAAGGCGCGCTCCGTCTCGCGCGGAACGGCGCCCAGGTGGGTGTCGGAAACGACGTAGACGGGCTTCTGGCTCATGGGGCGGGGAAGCTAGGCCGCGCCTTTCGGGGCCACAAGCCGCGCCGCCGCATTCGTTTGACACGCCGCGCCCCGCGCGGGTAGAATCCCCCCTCCGATACCGATCTTCGCTCCCACGCCAGCGATTCCACGGCAGATGCCCCCGCAGCCGCCCACGTGCTCGGTCGAGTTCCGCGCGCGCTACGCCGAGACCGACCAGATGGGGATCATCTACCACGCCAACTACCTGCCGTGGTGCGAGATCGGGCGCACGGACCTGATCCGCCGCCTGTGGCGCTCGTACGCCGACCTGGAGGCGCGGGGCGTGCTCCTGGCCGTCACCGAAGCCACGCTGCGCTACCACGCCTCGGCCAAGTACGACGACCTCATCCGCGTCGTCACCACGCTGGAGCAGGTGCGCTCGCGCGGCGTCGTCTTCACCTACGAGATCCTGCGCGTGGACGGCGAGGCGACGAAGCGCTTGGCGACCGCGCGCACCGAGCTGATCTCCATCGACCGCGGCGGCACGCCCGTCCGCCTGCCCCCCGAAGTGATGGCCGCCTTCCGCGGAAGCGAGTGACTATGGAACCGCAGGGAAACAGGGGACAGGGGACAGGGTACAGGGGACAGCGAACGGCAGCGAAGCCCGCCGCCCGCGCGAGTGGCCGGGCGCGAGTCCGCGAAGGCGGACTTCGGGCCGTTGTTGCCGCGAATTCATTCGCCTTTGCCGCCGGGCTGATCGCGATTTCACCGGCCCGCACGAGCGCCCAGAATCGCCCCCTCTCCACGCGCGAGGTGAGCGTCGCGGCGGGGCTGCTGCGGCTCGAGGACCGGCGCGAGTACGACGCCGTCGGCCTCTCCGCCGCCGCCGCGGACGCGAGCGCGGAGGTGCGACGCCGCGCCGTCCTGGCCGCGGGGCGGATCGGCGACAAACGCGCGACGCCGCTGGTCGTCGCGCGGCTGGCGGATGCGGATACGTCTGTCGCCGCATCCGCCGCGTTCGCGCTGGGGCTGCTGCGCGACACCACGGCGGCGCCCGCGCTGGCGCAGTTCCTCCGCTCCGCGGACGTCGCGCGCCGGCCGTCCGTCATCGGCGAGGCGGCGCTGGCGCTGGGGAAGATGCCGACGCAGGGCGGCAAGCAGGCGGTGGAGGACTTCCTCGCCCACGCGCCGGCGAGCGGCCCCGGCGTCCGCCGCGCGGTGGGCGAGGCGCTGCTGGCCTTCTGGCGCTTCCCGCGCCCGATGAACGTGAACGTCGCCACCCGCTGGCTCTCGTCCGCGGACCCGGAGATCCGCTGGCGCGCGGCGTACGCGCTGTCGCGCCGTCCCAGCCCGCAGGGCACGGCGGCGCTCGCGCGCGTGGCGACGGCCGCCGAGCCGCTGGTCCGCTCCTTCGCCATGCGCGGGCTCACGGCGGCGCTGGCGGACTCGGCGGCGATCGATCGCGCCACCGCGCTGCGGCTGGTAATGGCGGGCGTGGGCGACGCGAACCACGCCGTCAGCGTGAACGCCGTGCGCACGCTGGGGACGTACGACGCGCCGGAGTCCATCTCCCGCCTCGTCACAATGCTCGGCGGCGGGGATGCGTATCTGGCGATCACCGCCGCGGAGTCGCTGGAGCGGCTGGGGGCGAAGGCGCCCTCGTCCGCGGACGCGCTGCGGCGGGTCGCGCTCGACGCCGCGAAGCCCATCGCCCTGCGCACGGCCGCGCTCTCCGCCCTCGCGGCGGTGGACGCATCCTCCGCGGCAACGGTGGCGGACGCGTTCATGCGCGAGAGCGGGTGGCGCTCGCGGGCGGCGGCGGCGCGCGTCTACGCGGGCGCGGCGGCCACGGCAGGCTTCGTCTCGTCCCCCCTTCGCCCGAAGCTGGAGGCGGCGATCCGCGATCCAGACGGCCGCGTCGCCACGGCCGCGCTCGAGGCCGCCGTGGGCGCGGCGGGGGACGGCGCGGCGCGCATCCGGCCGCTGCTGCTCGCCGGGTTGGAGAACCCCGACTTCTACGCGCGGGTGAACGCCATCAACGGCCTGGGCGCCATCGCCGACCCGGCGGACGCGCCCGCGCTGCTGGCCGCGTACGACCGCGCCCAGCGCGACTCGATGGACGACGCCGCGCTGGCCGCCGTGGACGCGCTCGGCGCGCTGGGACGCAAGGACACCGGCGTGGCCCGCGCCTTCTTCGCGCGCTTCGGCCGCTCGTCCGATTATCTCGTTCGCCAGCACGTGGTGACGGCCTTCGGCGAGGACGTCCCCGGCGGGTGGGGCACGCCGCTTCCCATCTCCACCGCGCGGTCGATGGACGATTACGAGCTGCTGGTCCGCTCCGGAGTGGTCCGGCCCCGGCGGCACGCGCGCATCGTCACCAACCGCGGCACCATCGAGCTTGAATTGTTCGGCGACGACGCGCCGATGACCGTGGACAACTTCCTGACGCTGGCGCGGCGGGGATACTTCAACGGGCAGGACTGGCCGCGCGTGGTGGCCAACTTCGTGGTCCAGGGCGGCGATCCGCGCGGGGACACCAACGGCGGTCCGGGGTATGCCATCCGGGACGAGATCAACCGGCACCCGTACGAGACCGGCACGCTGGGGATGGCGCTCAGCGGGCCGGACACGGGGGGGAGCCAGTGGTTCGTCACCCATTCGCCGCAGCCCCACCTCGACGGCACCTACACGGTGTTCGGGCGGGTGGTGCGGGGGATGGACGCCGCCGGGCGCATCCTGCCCGGCGACCGGATCATCCGCGTGGAAGAGGTGCGTTGATGTACGAACGATTCGGCATGACCGCGGCCTTCGCCGTTGCCCTGGCGGCGTGCGCCGCGTCCACCGCGGGAACGGGCGCGCCGGCTGCGTCCCCATCTCCCGAAACAGCGGCGGGATCGGCCACGAGCGCCGCCGCGAGCCCGGACTCCATCGCCGAGGCGCTGCGGCGCGCGACGCTTCCGTCATCCCCCCGCCAGATGCAGTTCGGCTGGGCGCTGGACGAGGCCGGCTCGCGCTTCAACGGCCGCGGCGTGGCCCGCTTCGCCGCGCCGGACCGCTTCCGGCTGGACCTGTTCGGCCCGCGCGGGGAGACCTACCTGGCCGCCGCGCTGGTGGACGAGACGCCGCGCATCCCCGCCGCCGTGCAGGAGCGCTTCAAGCTCCCCACCTCGGCGCTCCTCTGGGCCGCCGTGGGCGTGGTCCGCCCCCCCTCCTCGGCGCGGCTCGCCGCGGCGACGGACGAGGGCGGGCGCGTGACGCTGCGCTACGACCTGGGCGGCGACGGGACGCTGGAATACCGCGCGCAGGGCGGCCGGCTGCAGTCGGTGCGACGTCTGCGTGGCGGCGGTGTACAGGAAACCGTGGACCTGGAGCGGGCCGCCGACGGCTCGCTGAAGGCCGCGCGCTACCGCGACCAGGTGGCCTACCGGTCGCTGAACCTCACGCTGGAATCATCCACCGATGTCGCTTCGTTTCCCGAAGACACCTGGAGCCCGCCGGGCACGGGCCGCTAGCGCGGTGCTGGTCGCCGCGCTGCTCGCCACCGGCTGCATCTACAAGTTCACCGGCGGCGGGCTGCCGGCCAACATCCGCACGGTCTACATCGACCTGTGGGACAACACCACGCCGTACGACATCCTGCGCAGCGACGTGCAGCGGCAGCTGCAGACCGAGCTGCCGCGGAACCTGGGCGTGCGCCTGGCGCCGCAGCAGACCGCCGACGCCATCATCCGCGGCAAGCTCTCCGGCTACGACGAGGCGGTCACCAACATCGACCCCAACACGCCGGGCGGGCGCATCACCAGCAACCAGACGCAGGTGCGGATCACGTTCGACGCGGAGATCTACGACGTGAAGAACGACCGCGTGATCTGGCAGGGCAGCTCCATCTCCGCGCTGGGCGACTTCAGCCGCCAGCGCGGCGAGACGGTGGATGTGGGGCGGCGCAAGGCGCTGGAGCAGGTGGTGCAGAAGGTGATCGAAGGGGCGCAGTCGCAGTGGTAGACGCCCGCCCGGTCCGCATCGCCTCGCGCGGGAGCGAGCTGGCGCTCTGGCAGGCGCGCGCGGTGGAGCAGGCCATCCGCGAGGCGTCGCCCGGCATCGAGGTCGAGATCTCCATCATCAAGACTACGGGAGACAGGATCCTCGACGTGCCGCTGGCGAAGATCGGCGACAAGGGCCTGTTCACCAAGGAGATCGATGCCGCGCTCCTGGCGGGCGATGCCGATCTCGCCGTCCACTCGCTGAAGGACGTTCCCACGCGGGTGCCCGACGGGCTGGAGATCGTGGCCGTGTCGCGCCGCGAGGACCCGCGCGACGTGCTGATTCTCCCGCGGGAGCAGGGGACAGGGGACAGGGGACAGGGGACAGGGAAAACGCTGGCGACGCTTCCCGCCGGCGCGCGCGTGGGCACCAGCTCGCTCCGCCGCCGCGCGCAGCTCGGCGCGCTGCGGCCGGACGTCGAAGTCCTTGATCTCCGCGGTAACCTGAACACCCGCCTGGCCAAGCTGGACCAGGGGGATTACGACGCCATCCTCCTCGCCGCCGCGGGCGTGCTGCGGCTGGGGTGGGAAGACCGCATCGCGGAGTATCTCGATCCCGCCGAGTGGCTTCCCGCGGTGGGGCAGGGCGCGCTGGCCGTGGTCGCCCGCGCGGGGGACGCACGGGTGCGCGGGCTGATGGCGGCCTTCCACGACCCGTTCACCGCCGCCTGCACCGCCGCCGAGCGCGCCTTCCTGGCCGCGCTGGAGGGCGGATGCCAGATCCCCATCGGCGCGCTGGCGACCGTGGACGACGAGGGGCTGACGCTGCACGGCCTGGTCGCGGGAACGGAGGGCGACGAGGTGCTGCGCGACTCCGAATTCGTCTCCGCGGATGGGGGCGAGGGCGTCTCGTTGGATGATGGCGCCGACGCTGGACGGCGGCTGGCGGCGCGGATGGTGGAGATGGGCGCGGGCGAGATCCTGGCGCGCGTCCGCGGCGAGTCGCCGCGCGTGCCCGAGCCCGCCGCGCCGTGACCGACCCCGCCGCCAAGGTCGTCTCGCGCGAGGAGCTGCTGGCGCGCCTGGGCCGGCCGCGGAGCGCGCGCGTCGTCTTCACCAACGGCGTGTTCGACGTGCTGCACCGCGGCCACGTCGATTATCTGTCGCGCGCCCGGTCGCTGGGCGACCTCCTCGTCGTCGCCGTGAACACCGACGATTCCGTCCGCAGGCTGGGAAAGGGCGACGACCGCCCCATCAACCCGCAGGACGACCGCGCGTACGTGCTGGCCGGGCTGGAGTCGGTCGGCTTCGTGACGCTGTTCGACGAGGACACGCCGCGCGAGCTCATCGCCACCCTTCTTCCCGACGTGCTGGTGAAGGGCGGCGACTACACGAGGGACACCATCGTCGGCGCCGACGAGGTCGAAGCGGCCGGGGGGCGGGTGGAGACGATCCCGCTGGTCCCCGGCCGCTCGACGACCGGGATCCTGCAACGCGTTCGCCAGGGGGCGGAGAATGGGTGAGGGGATGGCGAGGAACGACGGCCGCGCGCCGGAGCAGCCGCGGCCGCTGAAGCTGGAGCGCGGCGTGGCCGAGTACGCCGAGGGCTCGTGCCTGATCACCGTCGGCCGCACGCGCGTGCTCTGCACCGCCTCGGTGGAAGAGGGCGTGCCGGGGTGGAAGAAGGGGAAGGGCGAGGGATGGGTCACCGCGGAGTACTCCATGCTCCCGCGCGCCACCAACACCCGCAACCGCCGCGAGCGCGGGCAGATCGGCGGGCGCACGCAGGAGATCCAGCGCCTGATCGGCCGCTCGCTGCGCTCGTGCGTGGACATGGCCGCCCTCGGCGAGCGCCAGATCACCATCGACTGCGACGTGCTGCAGGCCGACGGGGGGACGCGCACCGCCTCCATCACCGGCGGCGCGGTGGCGCTCTTCGAGGCGTGCCGCTGGATCAGCGAGACGCGCGGGATCGAATCCCCTTTCCGCGAGTTCGTGGCCGCGGTGAGCGCGGGCCTCGTCGACGGGCGGCTGCTGCTGGACCTGGACTACTTGGAAGATTCGGCCGCCGAGGTCGACCTGAACCTCGTTGCGCGCGAGTCCGGCGGGATCATCGAGGTGCAGGGGACGGGCGAGCACGGCCACTTCTCCCCCGAGCAGCTCTACTACCTGACGCAGATGATGAGCGGCTGCGTGCGCGGCCTCCACGCCGCCCAGCGCGCCGCCGTCGGGGGATAAGCCGATGGAGCGCTGGAGGATGGACGTCATCCTGAGGCCGGCCGCGCCGAAACCGCGACTGCGCAGAAGCGTGCAGGCCGAAGGATCTGTGGCCGGCCGAAGCACGTCAGCCGTCGTCACGCACCACCGCCTCGCGGACGCCGGCTGATGCGGCTGCTGGTCGCCACGCGCAACCCCGGCAAGGTGCGCGAGATCCGCGAGATCCTGGCCGGTTACCCGGAGATCGAGATCGCCGGCCTCGAAGATCTGGGCATCGAGGAAACGCCGGACGAGGACGCGCTGGAGGTGTTCGAGACCTTCGAGGAGAACGCGCTGGCGAAGGCCCGCTGGTTCGCCGCGAAGACGGGCGAGCTTACGCTGGCGGACGATTCCGGCATCTGCGTCGACGCGCTCGGCGGCGCGCCGGGCGTGCGCTCGCGCCGCTTCGCCGGCGAAGAGGAGTCGCGCGGGCTGCGGCAGGACGAGGCCAACAACCGCCATCTCCTCCGCATGCTGGACGGCCTCCCGCCCGGGCGCCGCACCGCGCGCTACGTCTGCGCCGCCGCGCTCGCGGACGCGCAGGGCCGCGAAAGCGTGTACGTCGGCACCTGCGACGGCGTGGTGCTGGACGCGCCGCGCGGCAGCGGCGGATTCGGCTACGATCCGCTCTTCTGGCTCCCCGCCGAAGGGATGACCTTCGGCGAGCTGCCGCCCGCGCGGAAGAACGCCGTCAGCCACCGCGGCAAGGCAGTCCGCGCCGCCATCGACGCGCTGCGGTCAGGGTGGCGCGGGGAATAGCCGTCCATCGGTGCGGCGGAGGACATCGGGCGGGCGCCGGAGCGAGGCGTCCCGCCTTTCTTCATCCCCCAATCGAAAATCCAGCCGCCACACCACGGCGGGAAAAAGATGGCCTCATGCAGAGGCCGCGGAGCGCGCGGAGGAACGGCCGCACGCCTCGATTCCATGCCGCGTCCCGCTGGAGCCGCGCCCGGCGCATCGCCTTGCGGCGGCCTCACATCGGCGCCGGGCAGGCCGTATTTACGCGGGGACATCCGGATCGCCGGCTGCTACCGTATCTTGATGCAGAGCTGGGACGGAGCTCCCCCCGCGTCCGTCCATCGAGCCGACCCCCACCATCCCCGCGCGATGACCCCGAGCACACCCGACGAGCTTCCGCTGGGCGGCGCCCGCCTGTTCGGCCGCCGCGCGTCCGACCTTCCGGCGACCACGCCCGCCGCGGGCTCCAGCCTGATCGGCGAGACCCGGCGCCGCGCCGACCGCATGCTGGCGTGGCTGCTCGGCGGCCACCTGCTGCTGATGGTGGCGCTGGCGCCGCTGCACGGCACCTGGGGCGCGGTGCTGCTGTGGGGGGTGCCGTGCATCGCGGCCGGGGCGCTGGCCGCGTGGAAGCTGCCGGGGACGCTGCTTTCGCGGATGACCATCGCCACCGCGCTGCTGCTGGTTTCGGCGCTGATCATCCACCAGAGCGGGGGGATGATCGAGATGCACTTCCACATCTTCGCCATCCTCGCCTTTCTGCTGATGTACCGCGACTGGCGCGTGCCCGTGTGGGGCGCCGTGGTCGTCGCCGCGCACCACGTGCTCGGCAACCTGTCGCGGCAGCACGGCGGCGCGCTGCACGTGTTCCAGGACCACGGGGGGTGGGGGATCGTGGCCATCCACGCCGGGTGGGTGGTGTTCGAGGTCACCATCCTCGTCTACATGTCGCGCCTGCTGGCCGGCGAGACGCGGCAGGCGCAGGCGCTGGTGGAGCTGGCCGGCCGCGTGGGCGAGGGCGACCTGACTGCCCGCGCCGCGCGTGGCGAAGGCGCGGTGGGGAACGCGGTGGGCGCCATCAACGACGGCACCGCGCGGCTGGCCGGCGCGCTGCGCGAGGTGCGCGGCCGCGCGGGGCGGGTTTCCGACGTCGCCCAGGGCTTCTCCTCGGCCAGCGACCACGTCACGCACGCGGCCGAAGGGCTGGCCGCGTCGCTCACGCAGGTGGTGGCCGGAGCGCAGGAGCAGGCGCGGACCGCGCGGATGCTCGCCGGCGCGCTGGGCGAGATGACGCAGGGGATCGACGGCGTGGCCGCGCGCGCCGAGGCCGTGGCCGACGAGAGCCGCCGCGCGCGCGACGTGGCCCGCGACGGCACGCGCGTGATCGGCGAGGCGGTGGGAAGCCTGGGCCGCATCCGCGACACGGTGCTGGAGAGCGCCGGCCGCATCGCCGAGCTGAACGGCTTCAGCGAGCGCATCGGCCGCATCACCCAGGCGGTGGCGGCCATCGCCAGCCAGACCAACCTGCTGGCGCTGAACGCCGCGATCGAGGCCGCGCGCGCCGGCGAGCACGGCCGCGGCTTCGCGGTGGTCGCGGAAGAGGTGCGCAAGCTGGCCACGCAGAGCGGCGACAGCGCGCGCGAGGCCGCCGAGCTGATCGCCAGCGTGCAGGGGACCACGGCGCGCGCGGTGGAGAGCATGCGCCGCGGCACCGCCGAGGTGGAGGCCGGCTCGGAGCTGGCCGCGGGCGCGGGCGAGGCGCTGGAGCAGATCCGCACCGTGGTGGACCGCACCGTGCGCGAGGTGGGCGCCATCCACCGCGCCGCGCGCGAGATCGCGTCCGGCAGCCGCGACGTGCTGGCCGTGGCCGGGGTGGAGGGAGATGGGGAGGACCGCGGCCTGGTCGCCCTGTCGCAGGCCAACGCCGCCGCCGCCGAGGACGCCGCCGCCGCGGTGGAGGAGATTACGGCCAGCATGGAGGAGATGAGCGCCAGCGCCGAGGAGCTGGCCCGTATCGCCCGCGGCCTGGAAGCCGAGACCACGCGCTTCCGCACCGGCGACGAGCCCGCCGCCGCGCCGGAGCCGTCCGTGGCCGCCGCGCCCGCGAAGCGGCACCTGGCCGTGGCCGCGTAAGCCTCGGCGCGCGTCGTCCACGATCGCTGGATCTCACGCGGAGACGCGGAGCCGCGGAGGTGCATGCCGGGCCACCTCCGCGTGCCCGCGTCTCCGCCGGAGATCCCGGGAGGGGTCGGAAACGCACGAGAAGCGGGGAAAGACACGCCTCCAACCCTGGGGCCGAACCCCGCCCGGGGTTGACCGAAACACCCGTCGCGGCTAGATTATTTCGCTCCGCGGGGCGTGGCGCAGCCCGGTAGCGCATCTGCTTTGGGAGCAGAGGGTCGCCGGTTCAAATCCGGCCGCCCCGACTGGAAGCAGCGTCCCCCGCCGGGTCCGGCGCGGTTCGCTGGAAGGAAGACGGGTGGTACCTGCGCCAGTAGCTCAGGTGGATAGAGCAACAGCCTTCTAAGCTGTGGGTCACAGGTTCGAGTCCTGTCTGGCGCGTGGCGGAAGGCCGAAAGGCTGCAGGATGCGGGATCTTTACGGTGGGCGTAGCTCAGTCGGTTAGAGCGCCAGGTTGTGGCCCTGGAGGTCGGGGGTTCAAGTCCCCTCGCTCACCCCTTACATCGAACGGCCGCTCGACGCAGATGCGTCGGGTGGCCGTTTCGTGTTTCTCGGCCCTCTGCGATCCTGGCGTTGTTTCACAGCAAATGCGGATTTCCAGTTCACGCTGCCGAGATGAGATGATACCGGGACGCGCTGGGCGCCGCGCGCGTTTCCTGGCTTGGCCGTGAATGCCGGATCCATCCCCCGCTCAACGATGCGGTGCGCCGATCGAGGGTCCAGTCGAGCAGGGGCCCGATCCGTGTGAAAAGGCCGTGCCGCGCCGAAGGCGCGGCACGTTCTCCGGCGGCGCAGCACCCGGCGAAACTATTCCGGGGCGGGTGATGTATTATAGTCCGATTAGAATCGGCGCTCCGGCTGGACGCCGTTTCCGATCGGCGGAGGTGCACGGGATCGCTGGACCCTCCCGGTACGAGCAGCCCTGCGAGCGACCGTCCATCCCCCACGCTGGTAGCGGCCTGTCCCCCACGGCCCGCGCTATCGCCGGCAAGGACGATCCTCCGGGATCCAACGCAGCTCGCCCGGCCGGTCCACCCGGTCGTCCGCACCGCGTTCCGCCATCCCTCCAGACTCCGCGTCTCCTCCCATGCGCAGGGCTGCCATCGCGCTGTTCGCGATCCTCGGAATCTCCGGGTTTTTCGCGTTCCGTTCCGCCCGTGCCGTTCAACCGCGCGCGCCCGAGCTGGGCGTGCTGCGCACCGCGCCCACGCCCGGCGAGCCCGCCGAGCCCGACGCGCCCATCACCGTGACCTTCGACCGGCCGGTGGCCGGCGGGCTGGAGGACCTGGTGGACGCCGGGGAGGTGTTCCGCATCTCCCCCTCGGTCCGCGGCAAGGCGGAGTGGCGCGACCCCGTGACCCTCCGCTTCACCCCCGACCAGCCGCTGCGCCCCGGCGCCGAGTACCGCGTGACCATCGCCAGCACCTTCGCGGCGATGGACGGCGGCCGGCTGCCGCGCCCGCACCGCTTCACCTTCCGCGTGGCGAAGGCGCGCGTGCTCACCGGCGACCCGGTAGGGCCCAGCGGCGGACCGGGCTTCCTTCCGCCGCGGCCGGTGTTCCGCGTGCTGCTGAGCAGCACCTTCGACGCGCGCGACCTGGCCACGGCGCGGGTGGAGCCCGACACCTCGTGCCACGGCGGCACCGTGGTGCCGCTGCGCCTGGCCGGCCAGCACCGCATAAGCGCGGACGACCCCGAGTGGTTCCGCTACTACGGGTTCACCGCGGCCGATTCCACGCGCGACCTGCGCCGCGTGGCCGAGCTCGCCCCCGAGCGCCCGCTCCTTCCCGGCTGCAGGGCGCAGCTGGTCATTCCCGCGCGGCTCGACAGCGTGGGCGGCGAGCCGCTGCGCTGGAGCTTCGCCACCTACGGACCGCTGCGCGTGCTGCACGCGGGCTGCCCCGAGAACGGCGTCTGCCACTACGGCCCCGCCACCGTCGTCTTCTCCACTCCGGTCCGCGGCGCCGACGTGCTGCGCCACGTGCGCGTCTCCGGCCGCCCGTTCGCCGTGCGCGACACGGCCGAGGCCGCCGCCGTGTGGGTGATGGAAGGGCGGCTGAACCCCCGCGCCGCCTACACCATCTCCGTGGACGCGGGGCTCGAGGACGTGTTCGGGCAGCGCCTGCCGGCCGCGGTGAGCGCGTCGTTCCAGACGCCGGGCGTGCCGCCGTCCGTCGTCTACCCCCACGGCAAGATGATCGTGGAGCGGCGGGGCTTCGGCACGCTGGCGGTGCAGCACGTGAACGTGGACACCCTGCTGGTGACGGTGGCCGCGGTCCCCGAGCGGATGGAGGCGCGCTTCCTGTCACGCGGGTGGGGATGGGCCGATGCCTGGAAGGAGCTGGAGCCGGGCGCCGGGCTCCACCGCGTTCCGGTGCGGAGCCGCCGCGACGCCAGCGCCGTGACCGGCGTGCGCCTTCCCGTGGGCGACGCGCGCCGGCAGCGCGGGGGAACGCTGCTGGCCGTGCGCGTGGGCGGCCGCGGCGTGGACACCGCCACCGCCGAGAGCGGCGGCCAGCCCCTGGCGCTGGTGCAGGTGACCGACCTGGCGGTGCACGCCCGCGTGGGCGTGGACCAGGCGGTGGTCTGGGTCACGGGCGTGAACGACGGCCGCGCGCGCGGCGGCGTGGAGGTGCAGCTGCACGACACCAGCGGCGCGGTGCGCGCCTCCGGCCGCACCGACGGCCGCGGGCTGGCCGTGCTCTCCGGCTTCCACGCGCCGCCCCCGCCCCCGGAGGGCCAGGAGGAGTGCGGGGGCTACTGCGGCGGCGGCTCGTTCGAGGGGTACGTGTCCGCCCGCGACGGCGGCGACCGCGCGGTGGTGGGGGTAAACGAGTACGACCCCGACCTGGCGCCGTACGAGTTCGGGGTGGGGAGCGCCTGGGGCGAGGAGCGCGCGCCCACGGCGGGCGCGGTGTTCACCGAGCGCGGCATCTACCGGCCGGGCGAGCCGGTGTACGCCCGGGCCATCGTCCGCCGCGGCCCGCTGGGCGCGCTGCTGCCGCCCGGGCCGGGCGACTCGCTGCGCTGGAGCTTCAGCGACCGCGACGGGCACCCGGTGCGCGACACCGTGGTGGCGCTCAGCCGCTTCGGCACCGCCGGGCAGACCTTCCGCCTTCCCCCCGACGTGCCGCTGGGGCAGTACGGGGTGGAGATCCAGGCCCGGCGCGACGGCCGCTGGCGGCGGCTGGGGTACACCAGCTACCAGGTGGCCGAGTACCGCCCGCCCGAGTTCCTGGTCGACGCCACCGCGCCCAGGGAGGCGAAGTTCGCGGGCGACGAGGTGCGCGTGACCGTGGGCGGACGCTACCTGTTCGGCGCGCCGATGGCGCGCTCGCCGCTGCGCTGGACGGCGCGGCAGACCGAGGTGGGGTCGTGGGCGCTGCAGATCCCCGGCACCGACGGCTACCAGCTGGGCGAGGAGCCGAACTGGTGGAGCGGCGAGACGGACGGCGGCGAGCAGAGCGCGGGGAGCGGCGTGGACACGCTGGATGCCCGCGGCTACCGCGAGCTGGCGGTGCGGGCCGCGCCGCAGCCCGGCGGCCGGCCGGCGATGCTGACGGTGGAGGCCGAGGTGGTGGACGCCAACCGGCAGACGGTGGCCGCCAGCACCTCGGTGATGGTGCACCCCGCCGAGTTCTACCTGGGCGCCAAGCCGCAGGGGAAGGGCTACTTCTGGCCGGCCGGGGTGCCGGTGCGCGTGGACGTGATCGCCGTGCGCCCCGACGGGCACGGCGTGGCCGGCGTGGCCGTGGAGGGCACGGTGGCGCGGCGCGAATGGCACTCCACCCGGCGGATGCGGGGCGGCGTGTACGACGAGGTGGGCGAGTGGGTGACCGACACCGTGGCCACCTGCCGGCTGACCACGGGGGCGGCGCCCGCGCCCTGCGCCTTCACCCCGCGCGAGGGCGGCGACTACACCGTCACCTTCGCCACGCGCGACCGGAAGGGGCGCGCGGTGCGCACCAGCCTCACCCGCTGGGTGGTGGGCCCCGGCTGGGTGCCGTGGAACGACGAGGGGAAGTTCCGCATGGAGGTGGTCCCCGACCGGCAGCGCTACGCGGTGGGCGACACCGCCACCGTCCTCATCGCCGCGCCGTTCACCAACGCCGAGGCGTGGGTCACGGTGGAGCGCGAGCGGGTGCTGCGGCACTTCCGCATCCGGGTGACGTCGGGAACGCAGACGGTGAAGATCCCCATCACCGAGGCGCTGGCGCCCAACGCGTACGTGAGCGTGGTGATGGTGCGCGGCCGCTCGGCCCGGCCGGGAACGGTGGACGACCCCGGCCGGCCCACGCTGCGGGTGGGCTACGCCGAGCTGAAGGTGACGCCCGAGGTGAAGCGGCTGGCGGTGACGGTGCAGCCGCTCCTCCCCGAGTACCGCCCCGGCGACACGGCCCGGGTCCGCGTGCGGCTGCGCGACGCCGCCGGCCGTCCGCAGGCGGGCGAGGTGACGGTGTGGGCGGTGGACGAGGGCGTGCTCTCCCTCACCGGCTACCAGACGCCGGACCCCATCGACCTCATCTACCAGCCGCGCGGGCTGGGGATGCGGCTGGCCAGCAACCTGGTCTCCGTGGCCCCGCAGGTGCCCGAGGGGCAGAAGGGCGCGCGCAACCCCGGCGGCAGCGGCGGGCGCGACGCCGTGGGCGTGCTCCGCTCCGTCTTCCGCCCCACCGCGTTCTTCATCGGCTCCGTGGTCACCGACGCCAACGGCGAGGCCGTCGTCTCCGGCCTGCTCCCCGACAACATCACCACCTTCCGGGTGATGGCGCTGGCGGTGACGGCGGGCGACCGCTACGGCAGCGGCCACGCGCCGCTCCTGGCCACGCGCCCGCTGCTGGCGCGCCCCTCCCTCCCGCGCTTCCTGCGCGAGGGCGACGACTTCATGGCCGGCGTGGTGGTGAACCACCGCTTCCCCGGCGGCGTCACGGCAACGGTGAGCGCGCAGGCGCGCGGGGTGAGCCTCCTCGGCGGGGCGCGGCAGACGCTGTCGCTGGGCGCCGGGCGCGGCGCCGAGGCGCTCTTCCACTTCCACGCGATTGCGGGCGACACGGCGCGCTTCCGCTTCGACGCGAGCGGGAACGGCGCGGGCGACGCGGTGCAGGTGGGGATCCCCATCCACCCCGCCAACCGGCCGGTGACGCAGGCCGTCTCGGGCGTGCTGCGCGACACGGCCACGGTGGAGTTCGAGCTGCCGGCCGAGACCGACCTGTCGCGCTCGCGGCTGGTGCTGGGCTTCGGCACCTCGCCGCTGGCGATGGTGCAGGCGTACCAGCGCTGGCTGGACATCTACCCCTACGAGTGCTCCGAGCAGGTCACCAGCCGCGGCCTGCCGCTGGTCACCCTCTACCGCGCGCAGCGGGCGAGCGGAGCCACGCTGCTGAAGGGCGATGCGCGGCCGCGCATCGAGCAGGTGGTGCGCACGCTCTCGGGGCGGCAGCGCGAGGACGGCGGGATCGGGCTGTGGAGCCAGACCGACTGGACCACGCCCTGGCTGACCGCCTACGCCGGGCGCGTGCTGCTGGACGCCCGCGAGGCCGGCTTCCCGGTGCGCGACACCGTGCTGAACGGCATCGCCAGCTATCTGACCCGCGCCCTGCACGAGCCCGACGCGGTGCGGCAGGCGCTGGGCGTCCGCGACCCGCGCGTGTACGAGGTGCTGGCCGAGCGCCTGGCCGCGGCCGACTTCCTGAGCCGCATGGGGCGCCCCGACGTGCCCTCCGAGAACCTGCTGCTGGGGCAGGCGGCGCGGATGACCTGGGAAGACCGCGTGGCGCTGGCCGAGGTGCTGGCGCGCCGCGGCGCCCGCGAGCCGGCGCTGCGGCTGCTGGACGCGGCGTGGGCGGGCGTGCGGGTGCGGGGAACGCGCGCCTACCTCCCGCCCGCGGCGTACGACCGGCACTTCTACTTCGCCTCGCCGGTGCGGCCGGCGGCGCGGCTGCTGACGGCCACGCTGGAGCTGCGGCCGGGGCACCCCATGCTGGGCGCGCTGGTGGAGACGGTGGTGCAGCAGGGGCGGGAAGAGGGCGCCCTGGAATGGACCACGCAGGACTACGGCGCGGCGGTGCTGGCGCTGTACCGCTTCGAGCGGGCGCAGCGCGGCGCGCCCGACCGCATGGTGAGCGTGCGCCAGGGCGGCCGCGTCGTCGCCCGGATGCGCGCGCGCCGCGGGCAGACGCCCGACAGCACGTCGGCGCTGACGGGGCTGGTGTCCACGCGCTGGGACGGGCGCAAGGTGCTGCGCGTGCAGGTGCGGGCCGACGGCGCGGGCCCGGCCGTGTACTACCAGCTGGCGGTGCGCGAGGTGGTCGGGCGCGCCACCTACCGCCCGCTGGACCGCGGCATCGCGGTGGAGCGCTGGTACGAGACGGTGGACTCGCGGCGCCCCGTCACCAGCGTGGCGGCCGGGCAGGTGGTGCGCGTGCGGCTGCGCATCACCATCCCCGAAGACCGCAGCATGGTGGTGCTCGACGATCCGCTTCCCGCCGGGCTGGAGGCGGTGGACCTGAGCCTGCGCACCGTGAGCCCCTTCGCCAGCGACCTGCTCACCCCCGAGCCGGAGAACGGGGAAGAGGAGGAGCCGCGCGGCGCCTGGTACTGGGGATACGGGAGCTGGGACTCGGGGATGTGGACGGCGTTCGACCACACCGAGATCCGCGACGACCGCGTGGTCTACTTCGCCCGGCGGCTGTGGCGGGGAAGCTACGACGCCACCTACCTGGCGCGGGCGACCACGGCCGGCCGCTTCGTTTCCGCGCCGGCGCAGGCGGAGGAGATGTACAACCCCGGCGTGCACGGGCGCAGCGGCGGCGGGCTGTTCACCGTACGCCCGGCGGGGCGATGAGGAAGAGATGTGCGAAAGTGCGAAAGTGCGAGAGTGCGAGAGTGGGTTCGTCGCGCGGCTCACTCCTGCGCGTTTCCTCGCCTCCCGGCCCGGCGCGATCCCGTCATCTCCGCGCCTCTCCAACGGCGGTTCCTCACGCGGAGACGCGGGGAGCTCCGTGCCGTGGCGAATCCTCCGCGTCTCCGCGTCTCGGCGTGAGATCGGCGGATGCAGCGGCCGGGCGACGATGATGCCGATCAGACTTTGACTGGAGGGGAGGATCACCGTGCACTACGCATCGGAACCGCATCCCCTCGTCCGGGGCCTGCGGCGCGCGCGATGGGCGGCGCGGGGAGCCACGGTGGTGGCGGCGGGGGCGGTGCTGGCCGCGGGTGCCTGGGTCGCGTGGCCGCTGCCGGCGGGGACGGCGGCGCCCGTGCCGGTGCCCCGGCTGGTGCTGGAGGACCGCGGCGGCCTGCCGCTGCGCGCCACCCGCGCCCCGGACGGCAGCCGCGGCGGGTGGACGCCCGTGGCGGAGGTCGATCCGCGGCTGATCCAGGCGTTCGTGAGCGCCGAGGACCACCGCTTCTTCTCGCACCACGGGGTGGACCCGCGCTCGGTGGGCCGCGCGCTGCGCGACAACGTGCGCGGCGTCCACCGCTCCGGCGCGTCGACGCTGACCATGCAGACCGCGCGGCTGCTGCGGCCCATCGACCGCAGCTGGGGCGGCAAGGCGCGGCAGGCGCTGTGGGCGCTGCGGCTGGAGGCGCACCTGGAGAAGCGCGACATCCTGGAGCAGTACCTGAACCGCGTGCCGCTGGGCCAGGGCGCGGTGGGCGTCTCGGCCGCGGCGTCGCTGTACTTCGGCGGCTCGGCGCGGGAGCTGAGCCTGGGCCAGGCCGCGCTCCTGGCGGGAATCGCCCGCTCGCCCTCGCGCGACAACCCGCTCGCCTCGCCCGCGCGGGCCCGGGCGCGGCGCGACGCGGTGCTGCGGCGGATGCGGCGGCTGGGGTACGCCACCCCCGGCGAGGTGGCGCGGGCGGTGGAAGAGCCGGTGATCCCCCCCGAGGGGGCCGCCGCGTTCCTGGCGCCGCACTTCACCACCCGCGTGCTGCGCGACGCCGAGGCGGCGGGGGTGCGCGACGGCACCGTGCGGACGTCGCTGGACCTGGAGCTGCAGACGCTGCTGGAGGGCGAGGTGCGCCACACCGTGCGCGTGCTGCGCGGCCGCGGCGCCCGCCACGCTGCGGCGGTGGTGCTCGACAACGCCACCGGCGAGGTGCTGGCGTGGGTCGGCTCGCCCGACTTCCGGGAGCCGGAAGTGGGGCAGGTGGACATGGTGGTCTCGCCGCGGCAGCCGGGGTCGGCGCTGAAGCCGTTCCTGTACGGGCTGGCGTTCGACCGCGGCCACACCGCGGCCACCGTCATCCCCGACGTGCCGCGCAGCTTCGCCACCACGCTGGGGCCCTATCGTCCGCAGAACTACGACCGCCGCTTCCACGGGCCGGTGCGGGCGCGCGAGGCGCTGGCCAGCTCGTTCAACGTGCCGGCGGTGGAGGTGGCCGACCGGGTGGGGGTGGAGGCGCTGCTCGAAACGCTGCACCGCGCCGGCTTCGCCTCGCTGGCGCGCCCGGCCCCGCACTACGGGCTGGGGCTGGCGCTGGGCAACGGCGACGTGACGCTGCTGGAGCTGGCCAACGCCTACCGCGCGCTGGCCAACGCCGGCGAGTGGACGCCGGTGCGCCTGCGCCCGGCCGCGCCCGGCGACATGGCCCCGCCCCATGAGCGGGTGATGTCGCGCCAGGCGGCGGCGCTGGTGCTCGACATCCTGGCCGACCCCGACGCCCGCGCGGCGGGGTTCGGCACCGAGACTCCGTTCGACTTCCCCTTCCCGGCGGCGGCCAAGACGGGCACCAGCCGGCACTTCACCGACAACTGGGCGGTGGGCGTCACCCGCGGCTTCACCGTGGCCGTGTGGGTGGGCGATTTCAGCGGCCGGCCCATGGCGGGGGTGAGCGGGATCACCGGCGCCGGCCCGCTGCTGTACCGGGCGATGCTGGCGGTCGCCAGCCGCCGCGCCCCCGGCGCGCTTCCCGCGCCGGCCGAGGCGGGGCTGGTTCCCGTGCGCGTCTGCCGCCTCTCGGGGCTGCTCGCCACGCCGGAGTGCCCCTCGCTGGTGGAGTGGTTCGTCCCCGGCACCCAGCCGTCGCGGATGGACGACTGGGAGCGCGGCGGGCGCGTGGCGCTGCCCGACGAGTACGCCGAGTGGGCGTCGGCGCAGGGCGGGCGCTGGGCGGCGCTCGCGCGTCCGGGCGGCGAGCGCTTCCGCATCGTGGCCCCGCGCGACGGCGACCGCTACTCCGTGCCCGCCGGCGTCGAGCCCCGCTACGCCACCCTCACCTTCCACGCCGCCGGCGCCGGCGCGCCCGTCCGCTGGTTCGTGGACGGCGCCGAGGTGCCGGGCGGGCGCTGGCGGCTTGTCCAGGGCGAGCACCGCGTCCGCGCCCAGTCCGCCACCGGTGCGGCGGACAGCGTGCGGATCGGGGTGGAGGGGGATTAGGCCGGCCGCACGCTCCTGACCGTCTCCGGTCTTTCGAATCCCGCAACAGCATCTCATGCGGGATCCGAGTGCTCAGCTTCCGCATCCGCACCGCACCCACCCGACGTCATCCTGAGGCCGGCCACGCCGCAACTCGCATCCGCACAACATCTTGCAGGCCAAAGAATCTGTGGGCGCGGCCGCGCGTGAGCTGGCCGGATGCACCAATCCTTCTCCCGCAGTCGTGTCATGCGAAGACGTAGAGACGCGGAGACGCCAACGAGCCTCTCCGCGACTCCGCGTCTCCGCGTGATCCCATTCTTTTCAGGATCGGGAATCATCGATCCACACCCGCCCGCACCCATCCGTCCCATGACCGTAAGAACCTCGCGTGGACGCGGCGTTCTTGCCCGGAGATGGAGATCCGCTCAACCGGAGGGGGATGATGCGAATCGGCGTGCCGCGACCGATGCGAGGGTGGCGAATGGCGATGGGCGTGGCCGCGTTCGCGCTGGTGCTGGCGTGCGGCGGCGCGGGACCGGCGGCGGTGGTGGAGGAAGACGGGCGGGGGGTGCTCTTCGTCGGCAACAGCCTGACCTACGCCAACGACCTGCCGGAGATGGTGCGGGCGCTGGCGCTGGCGTCCGGGGAGACGCTGCGCGTGGAGATGGTAGCGAACCCGGACTGGAGCCTGGAGGACCACTGGAACGGCGGCGGCGCGCGAGCGGCGATCCGGCGCGGCGGGTGGGAGGTGGTGGTGCTGCAGCAGGGCCCCTCTTCGCTGCCCGAGAGCCGCACGCTGCTGATCGACTACGCGCGGCGCTTCGCGGGCGAGATCCGCGCGGCCGGCGCCACGCCCGCACTCTACGCCGTCTGGCCGTCGCTCTCCCGCTCGGGCGACTTCGACCGCGCGACCGAATCGTACCGGCTGGCGGCCGAAGAGGTGGACGCGATGCTCTTCCCCGCCGGCGAGGCGTGGCGGGCCGCCTGGCGCGCCGATCCCGGTCTCCAACTCTACGCCGCAGACGGCCTCCATCCCTCGGTGGCGGGGACGTACGCCGCGGCGCTCGTCATCTGCGCCGGGCTACTGCACCGCTCGCCGGTGGGATCGCCGTCGACGCTCAATCTTCGCGACGGCACCATCGTCCGCATCGACCCGGCGGTGGCGGAGGTCCTGCAGCGGGCGGCCGCGACGGCGATCGCGGGTGATGGAGGCGGCTGACGCCACCGGTCGCGGCCGCCACATCGGCTGATCTCACGCGGAGACGCGGAGACGCGGAGACGCGGAGGTGCAGGAAAGCGACTCCGCGACTCCGCGTCTCCGCGTGAGAGATCACGGTTGAGGAGACGCGGAGATGAGGGGGCGTGCTGAGTCGTCAACGGCCGCCCCACGCAGATGCGTCGGGCGGCCGTTACTGGGTCGCCTTGGGAAGGCGCCGCGTCCGCGATTGCCTGGCCGTGGTCACACCGCCGCGGCGGGCTCCAGGCGGAAGTGGATGGGCGCGGGGGCGGTCGCCTCGATCAGGCGGCGGACCTGGCGGATGCCGTGCTTCACCCGCTCGTCGCTCTCGGTGCCCACGCTGATGCGGATGTAGCGGTCGCACGAAGTGCCGTAGCCGATCCCCGGCACGGCGCAGACGTGGTGCTCCTCCAGCAGCCGCGTGCAGAACTCCTCCGAGCCCAGCGTCGACGGCTCGATCGAGGCGAAGAGGTAGAAGGTCGCGTCGCCGGGAAGGCGGCCGATGCCGCACGACTCCAGGTAGCGCGCCATCTCCCCGCGCTTGCGCACCACCTCGGCGATCTGCGGCCGGGTGACCTCCAGGATCGCGTCGAAGTGGCGGACCAGGTAGTGCTCCAGGATGGTGGGCGGGCAGGTGATCAGGTGCTGGTTGATCTTCAGCACCTCGGCGATGAGCGCGGGGCTGGCGATCACGTAGCCGATGCGCCACCCCGACATCCCGTGGTTCTTGGAGATGGAGTTGCACACGAGGGTGTGCCGCTTCTCCGGGTCCAGCGCGCCGCACGAGATGAAGGCGTCGTCCAGCAGGAACTCGCTGTACGCCTCGTCGGAGAGCAGGAACAGGTCGTGGCGCTCCGCCAGCGCGTGCAGGTGCTCCAGCTCGGCGCGCGTCATCACCTGCCCCGACGGGTTGTTCGGGTTGTTGACGATGATCGCCTTCGTCCGCGCGGTCACGTACCGGTCCAGCCCGAACACCGTCTCGTCGATCGGCACCATCACGGGCACGCCGTGGCAGAGCTTCACCTGCTCGGTGTAGCTCACCCACGCCGGCTCCAGCACCAGCACCTCGTCGCCCGGGTCCAGGATGGCCATCAGCGACATGTGGATGGCGGCCTTGGAGCCGGCGGTGACCAGGATCTCGGTGTCGGCATTGACCGCCACGCCGTAGCGGCGGCCGTAGTACGCGGCCAGCTGCCGGCGCAGCTCGGGGTTCCCGCGCGAGCTGTTGTAGTGGTAGCTCTCCGGCATCGGCATCTCGGCGAAGCTGAAGAGCGGGATGTCGAAGAACGCCTCGCCCAGCGACAGGACGATCACGTCCTCGCCGCGGGCCTTCATCTCGTACACCCGGTTGTTGTACCGGATGGACAGGGCCTGCGCGACGTCGGCCAGATGGGTGGCAGCGGAAGGCATCGGGTGTTCCGGGTAGATGGAGTCGGGCGCGCGGGCGGGTGCTCGCGCACGTCCCCACGATGGAGCGGCGGAGGCGCGGGGAAACCGGAATCCCCCCTCGCTCTCCGCCGTTTCTGGCGATGATTCGCCGTCCCTGCGGAGCCGGGGACGGCTCAGGCCGCCACGGCCTCGCCGCGCAGGCTCAGCGGGCGCATGTCGGTCCACACTTCCTTCACGTACGCCAGGCACTCGGCCCTGGAGCCGGGCTTGCCCACGGCCTTCCATCCCAGCGGGATCTCGCGGTCGGCCAGCCAGATGGAGTACTGCTCCTCGTGGTTCACCAGCACGATGTAGGTGCGGGTATCTTCGTTCGTGTCCGTGGCCATGTCGGTGTCTCTCGAGAGTAGGTCGGATGAGTCGCAGGGGGATGGACGCCGCAAATCGAAGGCGATTCGGCGTGTCCCCCGGGCTTGAAGCGCGCGGGTCCAGCTTCACCGGCGACTGAAGTCGCGGCAACAACTACGGGAAGCCTCGCAAACCGCGCGAGGCTGTTCGCGATCGATCCGGCGGGGCGGGGGAGACATCGTCATCCCCGCCCCTCGATCGATCCGTGGTGAAGGTCAGGCCGGGGTCCAGCTGGAGGTGTGCGGCGTGGCCATCCCCACGACGACCTTGCGGTCGCCGGTGAAGGGGGAGCGCGCGTGGGCCATCAGCATGTTGTCCAGCAGGAGCACGTCGCCCTGCTCCCAGGGGAAGACGAGCGCCTCGGCGTCGTACGCCTCGCGGATGGCGGCGAACACCTCGGGGTCGATGGGCGAGCCGTCGCCGTAGTAGGTGTTGCGGGGAAGGTTCTCCTCGCCGAAGTCCTCCATCAGGATCTCCACCAGCGACGGGTCCAGGCTGCTGACGTGGAAGAGGTGCGCCTGGTTCATCCAGCACTTCTCGCCGGTGGCCGGGTGCACCGCCACGCCCTGGCAGATCTGGCGCGTGCGCAGGTGCTCGTCGCTGATCCACTCGGCCTGGATCCCCTGCGCGCGGCAGAACTCGTCCACCTGCTCGCGGGTCTCGGCCTGGAACACGTTCTTCCAGGGAAGGTCCATCCAGGGCGTGTAGTTGCGCACGTACATCACCCCCAGCCGCTCGAAGCGCTCGCGGATCTCCTCGGGCAGGCGGTCGTACACGCGGCGGCTGTCGGCGATGGGCGTCTCGCCCTGCGTGGCGGCCACGATCAGCGACAGGAAGCCGATGCGCATGGGCCACGCGCTGGTGTACGACATCTCCGTGTGGAACGGGATGGTCTGGTCGGCCGGGTACTCGGTGGAGGTGTAGACGTTGCCCTTCACCTGCGTGCGCGGCGACGAGCGGTAGGTGTAGGGAAGGAGCTCGCCCGACGCCGAGAGCATGAAGCGCTGGAACTCGTCCACGTCGTCCATGCCGAAGCCGCGGAAGAGCACGGCGCCGTGCACGTGCAGCACGCTCTCCAGCCAGGGGCGGTTCTGCTCCGCCCAGTCGGCCAGCACCACGCCGGCCCCGGCGGGGCGCACCACCACGGGCGCGCCCGGAAAGCCGTCCAGGCGGCTGGTTTCCACGCGGCCGTCGTGCGCGGGGGCGATCCCGGGAACCTGCACGCGCTCGTTCACTGCGACGCTCATCAGTCTTGCTCCAGATGGGTGGGTGGGGTGCGGATCGGGCTCGGGACGCGGGCGCCGCCGGACCTGCGGTGCGGCGCCCGCGCGAGTGCGCGTCCGGCCGGCACCTCCGGCCAGGGAGATGCGATCGGACGATTTTTACGCTGCCGTCCGCCGCCGCGGCGATGCAGCCGCGCGGCGGCGTGGACCGGCCCGGGGGCGTGCGTGCGCAGGCGCAAGGCGAGCGCTACGTCCGCCGCCGGGCGAGCCGGTGGATCGGGATCGGGGAAGACGGATCGGTATGGGTACGCGCCGCCTGGCGCCGGAGCGGGATGTAGAGGCGGGGAACCACTGAACGCGCCATCACCTGACGAACGCGGCCCCTTTCACGCCGGCCGCGCTTCCACGAGTTCCGCTGGGATGTGCTGTAGAGTGGAGCAAAACCGCTCCCGCGTCAAGCGCACCCCGCAAATCCGCACCCGGAACGCGCCATCGCGCACACCCGGCGAGACATCCTTCGACGTTCGGCCGGGTCGCGGGTGAATCCCCGGCGGGGAAAGCTGCCGGACCGGCCGCGCACCCTCCGTCCGCATTGGAATCCTCCGCTCCGCGCGGAATCACCGGTTTGTCGCGCGGGGTGGGGAACACTGGCGCGATCCGGATCTTTGCTCCATCTTTGTCGCACCGACACCCGTACCTCCGGCGACGCAGCCCATCCACTTCGGGCCACCGACGGACCTTACGTGCACTTCTCCACCCCTCCAGGAACGCGGGGCGGGCGGAGGAGCCGCGGGAGGATTTCGCCGGCTCCGGCACCCCGACACGATCGCTCCCCGTCCCCGGGCGGCGGAGAGGACCGCGGGGCTTGCCGCGCGCGCCGTCCTGAGGTGTCCGCCGTGTGAAGCGCCTGCCGTGTGAAGTGTCCGCCGGCCGATGGACGCGGTGCCGTGCCGCGCCGCCTCCGCGCCGTCCATCCCGCAGGGCTGGTTTCCGTGTGACGCCGCGCCGGGCGAGCCGGCCGTCCACATTCCGAACAGACTGACGTCCCCCAGGGGCGTCCGGCGCGCGGGGCAGTTCCGCGCCACCGGACGCGCCTCCGTTTTCGCCCACGCTCCGCCCGATCGGCTACCCCCACCGGTGCCAATCCGCCACTCCGGTCCCGCACGCCGCGCCGGGATCTCGTCGCCGCTCCCCGTGGAGCCGCGCCGGGAGCTCCCGCGGCCGCATTTCGACGTCCCGCGCCGCGCACGCGCGGTGGCCCCCGGCCGCGTCTCGCGCGTCCGGGCGGGCTTGCCGCGTCCGCATCCGCGCGGCGGCGCGAGCGGCATCTCCACGGCGCGCGCCGGCTTCCGCGCTTCGGCTGCGAGGGCGGGCAAGCCCTCTCCATCTCCCTGCATCCGCAACGGCTCAGGCACCCCCGTATGACAGTTCACGCGTTGCTCGCCAGGCTCCACGCCGCCGGAATCCAGCTGCGCAGGAGCGGCGAGGGTCTGGCCGTCTCGGGCGACCGGACCCGGCTGGACCCCGAGCTGCTGGGCCAGCTGCGGGTGCACAAGTCCGCGCTGCTGGACCTGATCGCCGGCGAGGAGTGGTGGTCGCCCGCGGCCATCCGCCCCGAGATGCTGACGCTGGTCGAGCTCACGCAGGAGGAGATCGACACCGTCGTGGCCACGGTGGAGGGCGGCGCGCGCAACGTGCAGGACATCTACCCGCTGGCGCCGCTGCAGGAGGGGATCCTCTTCCACCACCTGATGGCGCACGGGGGCGATCCGTACATCGGCGTGAGCCTGTCCACCTTCGAGACGCGCGACCGGCTGGACGCGTACGTGGCGGCCATGCAGGCGGTGATCGACCGGCACGACATCCTGCGCACGTCGCTGGCCTGGGAGGGGGTGCGCGAGCCGGTGCAGGTGGTCTGGCGCCAGGCCACGCTGCAGGTGGCGGAGGTGGAGCTGGACCCGGCGGAGGGCGACGTGGCGGGGCAGCTGTGGGCGCGCCACGGGGCCGGCGCGCAGCGGATGGACCTGCGCCGCGCGCCGCTGATGCGCCTGTTCGCCGCGAGGGACGGGGAGCGCTGGGTGATGGTGCGCCAGCGCCACCACGTGATCGGCGACCACGTGACGTCGGAGATCGTGGGCGAGGAGATCCGCGCGCACCTGCTGGGGCGCCAGGCCGAGCTCCCCGCGCCGCTCGCCTTCCGCGGCTACGTGGCGCAGGCGCGCCGCGGCGACGGCCGCGCGGGCGACGAGGCGTACTTCCGCGCGCTGCTGGCGGGAGTGGAGGAGCCGACGGCGCCGTTCGGGCTGCTGGACGTGCGCGGCGACGGCTCGGGGATCGCCGAGCACGAGCTGTGGCTGGACGACGCGTTCTCGCTGCGGCTGCGCGAGAGCGCGCGGCGGCTGGGGGTGAGCGCCGCCAGCCTGTGCCACGTGGCGTGGGCCCAGGTGCTGGCGCGGACCTCGGGGCGCGGCGACGTGGTGTTCGGGACGGTGCTCTTCGGGCGCATGCAGGGCGGGGAAGGGGCGGACCGGGTGCTGGGGCCGTTCATGAACACCCTTCCCGTCCGCGTCCGGGTGGGCGCGGAGGGCGCGGCCGACGCCGTGCGCGCGGCGCACCGCCAGCTGGCGGAGCTGATGCGCCACGAGCACGCCTCGCTGGCGCTGGCGCAGCGCTGCAGCGGGGTGGCCGCGCCGGCGCCGCTCTTCACCGCCATCCTGAACTACCGCCACATCGGCGGCGGGAAGCAGGCGCGGACGGCGGAGGCGGCGCGCGCGTGGCAGGGGATCCGCGGGGTGCGCGGCGAGGAGCGGACCAACTATCCCCTCACCCTCTCGGTCGAGGACCGGGGCGAGCAGGTGGGCCTGACCGTGCTCGCGCCTTCCTCCGTCGGTCCCGAGCGCGTCTGCGCGATGATGCGGCGCGCGCTGGAGGGGCTGGTGGACGCGCTGGAGACGGCGCCCGGGCGCCCGCTGGCGCGCGTGGAGGTGCTTCCCGCGGAGGAGCGCGGCCGGGTGCTGGTGGAGTGGAACCGCTCCGCCGCGGAGTACCCGCGGGATGCGTGCATCCACTCGCTCTTCGAGGCGCAGGCGGAGCGCACGCCGGACGCGGAAGCCGTCGCCGACGCGGCGGCGTCGCTCTCCTATCGCGAGCTGAACCGTGCCGCCAACCGCCTCGCGCACGAGCTGCGTGCGCGCGGCGTGGGGCCCGACGTGCGCGTCGGCCTCTGCGTGGAGCGCGGGGTGGAGATGATGGTGGGGCTGCTCGCCGTGCTGAAGGCGGGCGGGGCGTACGTGCCGCTGGACCCCGAGTACCCCGAGGACCGGCTGCGCTACATGCTGGCCGACAGCCGCCCCGCCGTGCTGCTGACGCAGGCGCGGCTGGCCTCGCGCTTCGCCGGTGTGGGGATGCCGGTCGTCGCGCTGGACGCGGACGCGCCGCGCTGGGCGGACCGGCCGGAGACGAATCCCGAGCACGGCGGGCTGCGTTCCGGCCATCTCGCCTACCTCATCTACACCTCCGGATCGACCGGGCAGCCGAAGGGCGTCGCCATCGCCCATCGCAACGCGGTGAACTTCCTGGCCTGGGGCGCGCGCGAGTTCCAGGGCCGCGCGATCGAGCGGACGCTGCTGTCGACGTCGCTGAACTTCGACCTGCACGTCTTCGAGACCTTCGTTCCCCTCGTCGTGGGCGGGGCGGTGCGGGTGGTGCGCGACGCGCTGGACCTGGTGCACGCGGAGGTCGATGCGACGCTGGTGAACACCGTCCCCTCGGCCATCAAGGCGCTGGTGGAGGCCGGCCGCGTCCCGTCGACCGTGCGGACGGTGAACCTGGCCGGCGAGCCGCTGAAGCAGGGGCTGGTGGAGCGCATCTTCGCCGAAACCGGTGTCGATCGCGTCTGCAACCTGTACGGCCCGTCGGAGACCACGACGTACTCGACGTGGGTGGAGATGCGGCGCGAGGACGGCTTCGCGCCGCACGTGGGCCGGCCGCTCGCCAACACGCAGATCTACCTGCTGAACGCGGACGGCGAGCCCGTGCCCGCCGGCGTCGTCGGGGAGATGTACATCGGTGGCGACGGGGTGGCGCGCGGGTATCTCGATCGCCCCGAGCTGACGGCGGAGCGCTTCGTCGCGGACCCGTTCGCGGCCGATCCCGGGGCGCGGATGTACCGCACGGGCGACCTCGCGCGCTGGCTGCCGGACGGGAACATCGAGTTCCTGGGCCGCAACGACGCGCAGGTGAAGATCCGTGGCTTCCGCATCGAGCTGGGCGAGATCGAGGCGCGGCTGGCGCGGCACCCCGAGGTGCGCGAGGCCGCGGTGCTGGCGCGCGAGGACAGTCCGGGCGACAAGCGGCTCGTCGCCTACTACGTCGGCGAGGGCGTGGGCGCCGAGGCGCTGCGGACGTGGCTGGGCGAGCAGCTTCCCGAGCACATGGTGCCGGCGGCGTACGTGGCGCTGGACGCCATGCCGCTGACGCCCAACGGCAAGCTGGACCGCAAGGCGCTCCCCGCGCCCGAGGGCGACGCCTTCGCGCGGCGCGGCTACCACGCGCCGGAGGGCGAGACGGAGCGCGCGGTGGCCGGGATCTGGGCCGAGGTGCTGGGCACCGACCGCGTGGGGCGCCACGACGACTTCTTCGAGCTGGGCGGCCACTCGCTGCTGGCGCTGCAGGTGATCTCTCGCGCGCGGCAGGTGCTGGGCGTGGAGGTGCCGCTGGGGATGGTGTTCGAGCGCCCCGTGCTGGCGGACTTCGCGCGCGGGCTGGACATCGCGGACGGCGCGGAGCTGCCCGAGATCGAACCGGCGGAGCGCGGCGGACGGCTGGCGCTCTCCTATTCGCAGCAGCGGCTGTGGTTCCTGGAGCAGCTGGGCGGCGTGGGCCCCGCCTACACCATCCGCCGGCGGCTGCGGCTGAAGGGGGCGCTGGACCGCGCCGCGCTGGTCCGCGCGCTGGACCGCATCGTCCAGCGGCACGAGGCGCTGCGCACCACCTTCGCCGCGGCCGACGGCGAGCCGGAGCAGCGCGTGGCGCCGGCGGAGGGGAGCCGCTTCCATCTCGCCGAGCACGACCTGTCCGGCTACTACGAGGACACCGCGGCCGAGCTGCGCGCCCTCATCGCCGCGGAGACGAACGCCGGGTTCGACCTGGCGCGCGGGCCGCTCATCCGCGGGCGGCTGGTGCGGCTGGCGGCGGAAGACCACGTGCTCCTCGTCTCCATGCACCACATCGTCTCCGACGCGTGGTCGATGGGGGTGCTGGTGCACGAGCTGGGCGCGCTGTACGCCGCCTTCCGCCGCGGCGACCCCGATCCCCTTGCGCCCCTCCCCATCCAGTATCCCGACTACGCGGCGTGGCAGCGGCGCTGGGTGGACGGCGAGGTGCTGCAGCGCCAGGCCGACTACTGGCGCGCGTCGCTCGCCGGCGCGCCGGAGCTGCTGGAGCTGCCCACCGACCGCCCCCGCCCCGCGCGGCAGGACCACGCGGGCGCCTCGGTGCGGGTGGAGCTGGACGAGGCGCTGACGGCCGCGCTGAAGGCGCTCTCGCAGCGGCACGGGACCACGCTGTTCATGACGCTGCTGGCCGGGTGGGCCGCGGTGCTGGGCCGCCTGGCCCGCCAGCGGGACGTGGTGATCGGCACGCCCACGGCCAACCGCGGACGGCGGGAGATCGAGGGATTGATCGGCTTCTTCGTGAACACGCTGGCGCTGCGCGTGGATCTCGACGGCTCGCCGACCGTCTCCACGCTCCTCGCGCGGGTGAAGGCGCGGGCGCTGGAGGCGCAGCATCACCAGGACATCCCGTTCGAGCAGGTGGTGGAGCTGGTGCAGCCGGCGCGGTCGCTGGCGCACACCCCCGTGTTCCAGGTGATGTTCGCGTGGCAGAACGCGCCGGGCGGGAAGCTCGAGCTCCCCGGGCTGGAGCTGGCGCCGGTTCCCGGAGGCGTGGCGGAGGAGACGGCCAAGTTCGACCTCTCCCTCTCCCTCTCCGAGTGGAACGGCAAGATCGTGGGGGCGATGGAGTTCGCCACCGCGCTCTTCGATCGGGCCACGGTGGAGCGGCACGCCGGCTACCTCCGCGCCGCGCTGGCGGAGATGGCGGCGGACGAGACGCGGCGCGTGGACCGGCTCGACCTGCTCCCCGCCGCCGAGCGGGCGCAGCTGCTGGAAGCGTTCAACGCGACCGCCGCGGACCACCCGACCGGCGTCTGCGTGCACGCGCTGTTCGAGGCGCGCGCGGCGCAGTCGCCCGAGGCGGCGGCGGTGGAGGCCGGTGGCGAGACGCTGAGCTACGGCGAGCTGAACCGCCGCGCGAACCGGCTGGCGCACCACCTGGTCGCGCGCGGCGTGGGGCCGGACGTGCCGGTCGCGCTCTGCGTGGAGCGGGGGATGGAGATGGTGGCGGGGCTGCTCGGCGTGCTGAAGGCGGGCGGCGCCTACGTGCCGCTCGACCCCGAGCACCCGGACGACCGGCTGCGCTACATGCTGGCCGACAGCCGCCCCGCCGTGCTGCTGACGCAGAACGCGCTCGCCCCGCGCCTCGGCGCGCTCGCCGCCGACCTGCCGATCCTCGCGCTGGACGCGGACACGGCGTGGGCGGACGAATCGGACGCGGATCCGCGGGTGGCGGGGGTGACGCCGGAGCACCTGGCGTACGTCATCTACACCTCCGGGTCGACGGGCATGCCCAAGGGCGTGGCCGTGCCGCACCGCGGGCTGGCCAACCTGGTCGGCTGGCACTGCGCGGCGTTCGGGCTGAAGGCGGGCGACCGCTCGTCGTGCGTGGCCGGGCTGGGCTTCGACGCGGCCACGTGGGAGATCTGGCCGCCGCTCGCGGTGGGCGCCGCGCTCCTCCTTCCCCCGGCCGGGCGCGATCCATCGGCGCTGCTGGAGTGGTGGGCCGCGCAGCCGCTGGACGTGAGCTTCCTGCCCACGCCGCTGGCCGAGTCGGCGTTCGCGCGCGGCATCACCCATCCCCATCTCCGCACGCTGCTGGTCGGCGGCGACCGGCTGCACGCGGTGCCGGAGGGGCTGCCGTTCGCGCTGGTGAACAACTACGGCCCCACCGAGGCCTCCGTCGTCGCCACCTCGGGGTCGATGGAGAGCGGCGGGAAGCCGCACATCGGCCGCCCCGTGGCGAACGCGCGCATCTACGTGCTGGACGGCGAGGGCCAGCCGGTGCCGCTCGGCGCCGTGGGCGAGCTGTACGTCGGTGGTGCCGGCGTGGCGCGCGGATATCTCGGTCGCCCCGAGCTGACGGCCGAGCGCTTCGTGGCCGACCCGTTCTCCGGCGAGCCGGGGGCGCGGATGTACCGCACGGGCGACCTGGCGAGATGGACTGAAAGTGCGGAAGTGCGTGAGTGCGGAAGTGCGTTGGATCCGCGCGAGAACCAGCGCACTCCCGCACTCCCGCACTCACGCACCGCGGTCCTCGAGTTCGTCGGCCGAAACGACTTCCAGGTGAAGGTGCGCGGCTTCCGCATCGAGCTGGGCGAGATCGAGGCGCGGCTGGCGGAGCACGCCGCCGTGCGCGAGGCCGCCGTGCTGGCGCGCGAGGACGGCTCCGGCGACGCGCGGCTCGTCGCCTACGTGCTCGGCGATGGGGTGGAGATCGAGGAGCTGCGGGCGCACCTGGCGGCGTCGCTGCCGGAGTACATGGTGCCCGCGGCGTTCGTGCGGATGGACGCGTTCCCGCTGACGCCCAACGGCAAGCTGGACCGCCGCGCGCTCCCCGCGCCGGAGGGCGACGCCTTCGCCAGCCGCGCGTACGAGGCGCCGGAGGGCGAGGCGGAGCAGGCGGTGGCGGAGATCTGGGCGGAGCTGCTGCGCGTGGACCGCGTTGGCCGCCGCGACCACTTCTTCGAGCTGGGCGGGCACTCGCTGCGCGCGGTGCAGGTGATCTCGCGCGTCCGGCAGGCGCTGGGGGTGGAGGTGCCGCTGGGCGACCTCTTCCTGCGCCCCGTGCTGGCGGACTTCGCGCGCGGGCTGGAGTCGGCGTCGCGCGCGGACCTTCCCGCGATCGTGCCGGCGGAGGACGGCGACCGGCTGGCGCTGTCGTTCGCGCAGCAGCGGCTCTGGTTCCTGGACCGCATGGGCGGCGCGGGCGCGGCCTACCACATCCCCGCGCGGCTGCGGCTGCGCGGCGAGCTGGACCGCGCTGCGCTGACGCGCGCGCTGGGCCGCATCGTCGCGCGGCACGAGGCGCTGCGGACGACCTTCGGCGAGACGGACGGTGCCGCCGCGCAGCGCATCGCGCCGGCGGAGGGGTGCCGCTTCCACCTCGTCGAGCACGACCTGTCGGGCGAGGCGGGCGCGGCGGCGGAGCTGCGCCGCCTGGCGATCGAGGAAGTGAACGCGCCGTTCGACCTGGAGCGCGGGCCGCTGGTCCGCGGGCGGCTGGTGCGGATGGCGTCGGACGACCACGCGCTGCTCGTCACCCTGCACCACATCGTGGCCGACGGGTGGAGCATGGGCGTGCTCACCCGCGAGCTGGCCGCGCTCTACGCCGCCTTCCGCCGCGGCGACGCCGATCCCCTCACGCCCCTTCCCGTGCAGTACGCGGACTACGCGGCCTGGCAGCGGCGCTGGGTGGAGGGCGACGTCCTGCGGCAGCAGGGCGATTACTGGAAGGAGGCGCTGGCCGGCGCGCCGGAGCTGATCGAGCTGCCCACCGACCGTCCGCGCCCGGCGCGGCAGGAGTACGCGGGCGCCTCGCTCGGCTTCGAGCTGAACGAGGCGCTGTCGGCGGGGGTGAAGGCGCTGGGGCGGCGGCACGGGGCGACGCCGTTCATGACGCTGCTGGCCGCGTGGGCGGTGGTGTTGAGCCGCCTTTCGGGGCAGCGCGACGTGGTGATCGGCACGCCGGCGGCCAACCGCGGGCGGCGCGAGATCGAGGGGCTGATCGGCTTCTTCGTGAACACGCTGGCGCTGCGCATCGACCTGGGCGATTCGCCGTCCGTCGCCGCGCTGCTGGCGCGGGTGAGGGAGCGCGCGCTGGCGGCGCAGCAGAACCAGGACATCCCGTTCGAGCAGATCGTGGAGCTGGTGCAGCCGGCGCGGTCGCTGGCGCACACGCCCGTCTTCCAGGTGGCGTTCGCGTGGCACGGCGCCGCGCGCGCCGGCGGGATGGAGCTGCCGGGGCTCGAGGTCGCCCCGGTGGACGGCGGCGGGCAGGTGACGGCCAAGTTCGACCTGTCGCTCGCCTTCTCGGAGCGCGGCGAGCGGCTGGTGGGCGGGCTGGAGTACGCGACGTCGCTCTTCGACGCGGCGACGGTCGAGCGCGTCGCGGGCTACGTGCGCCGCGTGCTGGAGGAGATGGTGGCGGATGACGCCCGCCCCGTCGACCGGCTCGCCGTGCTGCCCGACGCCGAGCGCGCGACGGTGGTGGAGACGTGGAACGCGACGGATGCGGAGTATCCCCGCCACGCGTCCGTCCCCGCGCTGTTCGAGGCGCGGGCGCAGCAGACGCCGAACGCCGCCGCGATCGCCGAGGGCGGCGCGACGGTGAGCTACGCCGAGTTGAACGCGCGGGCGAACCGCCTCGCGCACCACCTCGTGAGTCGCGGCATCGGTGCGGGGGCGCGCGTCGCGATCCTCCTGCCGCGCTCGGCCGAGCTGGTCGCCGCGGAGCTGGCGGTGCTGAAGGCGGGCGCCGCGTACGTGCCGCTCGATGCGAGCTATCCGGCCGAGCGCATCGCCTTCATGGTCGCGGACAGCGGCTGCGGCGTGCTGCTGAGCCAGTCCGGCGAGCAGGTCCCGCATCTCCCGAACGTCGAGCGCATCGACATCGACGGGATTGGGGATGGAGACGCGGATGATCTCCAGATCTCCATCACCGGCGAAGCGGTCGCGTACGTGATGTACACGTCGGGATCGACCGGCGAGCCGAAGGGGGTGATGGTTCCGCATCGCGCCATCACGCAGCTGGTGATGACGAACGGCTTCGCGGACCTGGATGCGGACGATCGCGTCGCCCTCGCCTCGAACCCCGCGTTCGACGCGGCGACGATGGAGGTGTGGGGTCCGCTGCTGAACGGCGGCCGCATCGTCATCGTCCCGCAGGACGTGCTGCTCGATCCCGAGGCGTACGGCATGCTGCTGGTGGATGAGGGCGTGACGACGATCCTCATCACCCCCGTGCTCTTCAACCACTACGCGCGGGTCATCCCCGGCGCGCTCTCCGGGCTGAAGCAGATCCTCACCGGCGGCGACAAGGCCGATCCGGCGGCGTACGCGCGGGTGCTGGCGGAGCGCGGGCGCGTCACCATCTACAACTGCTACGGCCCGACGGAGACGACCTGCTTCTCCATCGCCCACGATGTCGTTGGGGTGACGGAGGATACGCGCACGGTCCCGATCGGCCGCCCCCAGTCGAACACCCGCGTCTACGTGCTGGATTCGGCCGGCGAGCCGGTTCCGATCGGCGCCGTCGGCGAGCTGTACGTCGGTGGCGACGGTGTCGCGCTGGGATACTGGAACCGCGCGGAGCTGACGGCGGAGCGCTTCGTCGCCGATCCGTTCGCCGGCGATCCGGAGGCGCGGATGTACCGCACCGGCGACCTGGTGCGCTGGCGGGCCGATGGGCGGCTGGAGTTCGTGGGCCGCAACGACTTCCAGGTGAAGGTCCGCGGCTTCCGCATCGAGCTGAGCGAGATCGAGTCGCGGCTCGCGGAGCATCCGGCCGTCGGCGAGTCCGTCGTCGTCGCGCGCGAGGACGGGCCGGGCGACAAGCGCCTGGTCGCGTACTTCGTGGGCGAGGATGCGGACGTGGACGCGCTGCGGGCGCATCTCGCCGAGCGCCTCCCCGAGTACATGGTTCCCGCCGCGTACGTGCGGCTGGACGCGTTCCCGCGCACCGGCACCGGCAAGGTCGATCGTCGCGCCCTCCCCGCGCCCGAGGGCGACGCGTACGCCCGGCGCGGCTACGAGGCGCCGCTCGGCGAGATGGAGACGGCGGTCGCGGAGATCTGGCGCGAGGTGCTGCGCGTGGAGCGCGTGGGCCGCCACGACCACTTCTTCGAGCTGGGCGGCCACTCGCTGCTGGCGGTGCAGGCGGTGTCGCGGGTGCGGCAGCTGCTGGGCGTGGACGCGCAGCTGGGCGAGGTGTTCGAGCGCCCGGTGCTGGCGGACTTCGCGCGCGGGCTGGAGTCCGCCGCGCGCGCCGACCTTCCGGCGATCGAGCCCGCGGACCGCAGCGGGCCTCTGGCGCTGTCGTTCGCGCAGCAGCGGCTGTGGTTCCTGGAGCGGCTGGGCGGCGTGGACACGGCGTACCACATCCCGCGGCGGCTGCGGCTGCGAGGCGAGCTGGACCGCGACGCACTGGTCCGCGCGCTGGACCGCATCGTCGCGCGCCACGAGGCGCTGCGCACCACCTTCCGCACCGTGGACGGCGAGCCGGCGCAGCACGTGGCGCGCGCGGAGGAGAGCCGGTTCCATCTCCGCGAGCACGACCTGTCCGCGCACGCCGGCCCCGAGGCCGAGCTGCGGCGGCTGGCGGCGGGCGAGGCCGGCGCGCCGTTCGACCTGGAGCGCGGGCCGCTGGTGCGCGGGCGGCTGATCCGGCTGGCGGCCGACGACCACGTGCTGCTCATCACCCTGCACCACATCGTCTCCGACGCGTGGTCGATGGGCGTGCTGACCGACGAGCTGGGCGCGCTGTACGGCGCCTTCCGCCGGGACGCCGCCGATCCGCTTCCGCCGCTCCCCGTCCAGTACCCCGACTACGCGGCCTGGCAGCGCCGCTGGGTGGACGGCGAGGTGCTGCGGCGGCAGGCGGACTACTGGCGCGATACGCTGGCCGGCGCTCCCGAGCGGCTGGAGCTGCCCACCGACCATCCGCGCCCGGCGCGGCAGGACCACGCGGGCGCGTCGCTGGGCTTCGAGCTGGACGAGGCGCTGACGGCGGCGGTGAAGGCGCTCGGCCAGCGCCACGGCACCACGCCGTTCATGACGCTGATGGCCGCGTGGGCCGTGGTTCTCGGCCGCCTGGCCGGGCAGGGCGACGTGGTTCTCGGCACGCCGACGGCGAACCGCGGGCGGAGCGAGATCGAGGGGCTGATCGGCTTCTTCGTGAACACGCTGGCGGTGCGCATCGACCTGGCGGACGCGCCTTCCGCCGCCGCGCTGCTGGGGCGGGTGCGGGAGCGGGCGCTGGGGGCGCAGCACCACCAGGACATCCCCTTCGAGCAGGTGGTGGAGCTGGTGCAGCCGGTGCGCAGCCTGGCGCACACGCCGCTCTTCCAGGTGATGTTCGCCTGGCAGAGCACGCCGCAGGGGCGGCTGGAGCTCCCCGGCCTGGCCGTGGGCTCCGTCGGCGGGGCCGCGCAGGCGACGGCGAAGTTCGACCTCTCGCTGACCCTTTCCGAGCGCGACGGGCGGATCGTGGGCGGGGTGGAGTACGCGACCGCGCTCTTCCAGGCGGAGACGGTGGAGCGGTGGATGGGCTACCTCCGCCGCGTGCTGGCGGGGATGGTGGCGGACGAGCGCCGGAGCGTCGCATCGATCCCGCTGCTGGCCGGTGAAGAGCGCCGGCAGGTGGTGGAGACGTGGAACGCCACCGCGCTGGACTACCCGCGCGAGCTCTGCATCCACCAGCGCTTCGAGGCGCAGGCGGTGCAGACGCCGCACGCGGACGCCGTCGTCTCCGAGCGGGGGACGGTGACGTACGCGCAGCTGAACGCGCGCGCCAACCGCCTCGCGCACCACCTGCGCGCGATGGGTGTGCGGCCGGATTCGCGTGTCGCGGTCTGCGTGGAGCGGGGGACGGAGATGGTGGAAGCGCTGCTCGCCGTCGTGAAGGCGGGCGGCGCGTACGTGCCGATGGACCCTGCGTACCCGGACGAGCGGCTGCGCTACATGCTCGCGGACAGCGCCCCCGTCGCCCTGCTGACGCAGGCATCGCTGGCGGCGCGGTTCACCGGCATCGACGTCCCCGTGCTCGACCTGGGCGACGATGCGGCGTGGGCGAATGGTGACGCGGCGAACCCGGCGCGCGAGAGCGTCGGGCTGGACGCGGGGCACCTGGCGTACGTCGTCTACACGTCGGGCTCGACGGGGACGCCGAAGGGCGTGCAGGTGGAGCACCGCAGCCTGGGCAACCTGGTCGCCTGGCACTGCGACGCGTTCGCGCTGCGCGAGGGTGATCGGTCTTCGAGCGTCGCGGGCTTCGGGTTCGACGCGAGCACGTGGGAGATCTGGCCGCCGCTCTGCGCGGGCGCCGCGCTCCATCTCCCCGCCGCGCGCGATCCGGAGGCGCTGCTGGAGTGGTGGGCGAGGCAGCCGCTGGACGTGTGCTTCCTCCCCACGCCGCTGGCCGAGCTCGCCTTCGAGCGAGGCATCGCCCCGAAGACGCTGCGCACGCTCCTCGTCGGCGGCGACCGGCTGCGGACGCTCCCGGCGGACGCCATCTACACCGTCGTCAACAACTACGGGCCGACGGAGACGACGGTCGTCGCCACATCCGGCATCGTCGGGACGGCGGCGCGGCTGCACATCGGGCGCGGCATCTCCAACACGCAGGTCTACGTGCTGGACGCGCGCGGCGAGCCGGTGCCCGTCGGCGTCGCGGGCGAGCTGTACGTCGGCGGGGCGGGCGTGGCGCGCGGCTACCTCGGCCGGCCCGGTCTCACGGCGGAGCGATTCATCCCCGATCCGTTCAGCGCCGGGCCGGGCGCGCGGATGTACCGCACGGGCGACCTCGTCCGCTGGCTGGCGGATGGGACGATCGAGTTCCTCGGCCGCAACGACTTCCAGGTGAAGGTGCGCGGCTTCCGCATCGAGCCGGGGGAGATCGAGACGCGGCTGGCGGATCATCCGCAGGTGCGCGCGGCCGTCGTCCTGGCGCGCGAGGATGCGCCGGGCGGGCCGCGGCTGGTGGCGTGGTACGTGGCCGACGCGGCGATCGAGCCGGAGACGCTGCGCGCGTTCGTCGGCGAGCGGCTGCCGGAGTACATGATCCCCGCCGCCTTCGTGCGGCTGGAGTCGCTGCCGCTGACGCCCAACGGCAAGGTGGACCGCCGCGCGCTTCCCGCGCCCGACGCCGGCGCCTTCGCGGCGCGCGGCTACGAGGCGCCGGTGGGCGAGACGGAGGAAGTGCTCGCGGAGATCTGGGCCGAGCTGCTGCGCGTGGAGCGCGTGGGGCGCACGGATAACTTCTTCGAGCTGGGCGGCCACTCGCTGCTGGCGGTGCGCCTGTTCGAGATGATGCGGCAGCGCGACCTGCACGCCGAGGTCGGCGACCTGTTCACCACCCCCACGCTGGCCGGGCTGGCCGCGGTCACCGAGCACGTGCAGGAGTTCCGGCTGTGAACATCGCAGAGCTTCTCGAACGCCTGGCCGACGCGCGCGTCGAGCTGGGCGTGGACGCGGACCAGCTGGTGGTGCGCGCCCGCGGCCGGAAGCTGGACCCGGCGCTGCTGGGGCTGCTGCGCGAGAACAAGGAAGCGCTGCTGAACGTGGTCCGCTCCGGCGAGTACGCCGCCGCGGCCGCCCCCGCCGCGCCGCTGCTGGAGCTCTCCCCCGCGGAGATGGAGCTGGTCGCGGCGTCGGTGGACGGCGGCGCGGCCAACCTCCAGGACGTGTACCCCCTGGCGCCGCTGCAGGAGGGGATCCTCTTCCACCACCTGATGGCCGAGGAGGGCGATCCGTATCTCCTTTCCAGCGTTTCCACCTTCGCCACGCGCGCCGAGCTGGAGGCGTACGTGGCCGCGCTCCGCGCCGTGGCCGCCCGCCACGACATCCTGCGCACCGCGGTGGTGTGGGAGGGGCTTCCCGAGCCGGTGCAGGTGGTGTGGCGCCAGGCGCGGCTGGAGGTGGAGGAGGTCGAGGCCGACGCGTCCGCGGGCGACGTGGCGCGGCAGCTGTGGGACCGCTTCGACGCGCGGCACACGCGCATGGACCTGCGCCGCGCGCCGCTGATGCGGGCGTACGCCGCGCGCGACGGCGAGCGCTGGGTGCTCCTGCTGCAGCAGCACCACCTCACCGGCGACCACGTGACCTTCGACCTGGTGCGCGAGGAGGTGCGCGCGCACCTGCTGGGGCGGCAGGCGGAGCTTCCCGCGCCGCTGCCGTTCCGCACCTACGTGGCGCAGGCGCGGCAGGGCGTGGGGCGCGCCGAGCACGAGGCGTACTTCCGCGCGCTGCTGGCGGACGTGGACGAGCCCACCGCGCCTTTCGGCCTGGCCGACGCGTGGGGCGACGGCTCGGGGATCGAGGAGGCGCGGCTCCCGGTCGACCGCGCGCTGGCCGGGCGGCTGCGCGAGCGCGCGCGGGCGCTGGGCGTGAGCGCGGCCAGCGTCTGCCACGTGGCGTGGGCGCTGGTGCTGGCCCGCGTCTCCGGCCGCGACGACGTGGTGTTCGGCACCGTGCTCTTCGGGCGGATGCAGGGCGGGGCGGGGGCGGACCGGGTGCTGGGGCCGTTCATCAACACCCTTCCCGTGCGTGTGCGGGTGGACGCCGACGGGGCCGAGGCCGCCGTCCGCGCCGCCCACCGCCAGCTGGCCGGGCTGATGCGCCACGAGCACGCCTCGCTGGCGCTGGCCCAGCGCTGCAGCGGCGTGCAGGCGCCGGCGCCGCTCTTCACCTCGCTGCTGAACTACCGCCACGTGGGCGGCGGCGTGCGCCCCTCCGAAGCCGCCGGCGAGGGCGAGGGCGTCCGCGGGATGTGCGCCGAGGAGCGCACCAACTACCCGCTCGCGCTGTCGGTGAACGACTGGGGCGACGGATTGGGCTTCTCCACGCAGGCGCCCGCGTCCGTCGGCCCCGAGCGCGTCTGCGCGATGATGCACCGCGCGCTGGACGGGCTGGTGGAGGCGCTGGAGACCGCGCCCCATCGCCCCGCTGCCGCGGTGGACGTCCTTCCCCCGGCGGAGCGCCGGCAGGTGGTCGGCGAATGGAACGAGACGGAGGCGGAGTATCCCCGCACGTCGTGCTTCCACCACCTCTTCGAGGCGCAGGCGCGGCGCACGCCGGAGGCCGTGGCGCTGTCCTTCGATGGCGGGACGCTCACCTACGGCGAGCTGAACCGCCGCGCGAACCGCCTGGCGCATCACCTGATCGCGCGCGGCGTGGGGCCCGACGTGCGGGTGGCGCTGTGCGTGGAGCGCGGGGTGGAGATGGTGGGCGCCGTGCTGGCGGTGATGAAGGCGGGCGGGGGATACGTGCCGCTGGACCCCGCCTATCCGCGGGAGCGGCTGGACTACATGCTGGCCGACAGCGCCCCGGCGGTGCTGCTGACGCAGGCCTCGCTCGCCGCGCGCTTCGCCGCCGCGGGGGTGCCCGCGCTGGCGCTGGACGGGGACGCGGAGGCGTGGGCCGGGCTGTCGGACGAGGACCCGGCGCGCGCGGACGTGGGGCCGGGGAACCTGGCGTACCTCATCTACACCTCCGGCTCCACCGGCCGCCCCAAGGGGGTGATGGTGGAGCACCGCGGCGTGGCCAACCTCGTCGCCGCGCAGGCGTGCTTCGAGGCGGCGCCGGAGAGCCGCGTGCTGCAGTTCGCCTCGTTCAGCTTCGACGCGTGCGTGTTCGAGATGGCGATGGCGCTCTGCCGCGGCGCCGCGCTGCATCTCCCCCCGCGCGGGGCGGTGCTGGCGGGCGAGGCGCTGGTGGAGCTGGTGGCGCGCGAGGGGATCACCCACGCCACGCTTCCCCCCGCGGTGCTCGCGCCGCTGCCGGAGGGGGTGGAGATGCCGTCGCTGCGCACGCTGGTGCTGGCGGGCGACGCGGTGCCGGAGGCGCTGGTGAAGCGCTGGGCGCCGGGGCGGCGGATGTTCAACGCCTACGGCCCCACCGAGGCCACCGTCTGGTCCACCGTCCACGCCTGCAGCGCCGGCGAGGCCGGCGATCCGTGCATCGGCCGCCCCGTGGCCAACCACCGCGTGCTGGTGCTGGACGCCGCGGGCCGTCCGGCGCCCGTCGGCGTGGCGGGAGAGCTGTGCATCGGCGGGGTGGGGGTGGCGCGCGGATACCTGAACCGCGCCGCGCTCACCGCCGAGCGCTTCGTCCCCGACGCGTTCTCGGGTACGCCCGGCGCGCGGCTGTACCGCACGGGCGACCTGGCGAGATGGAAGGAAAGTGCGGTTCTGGAGTTCCTGGGCCGCAACGACTTCCAGGTGAAGATCCGCGGCTTCCGCATCGAGACCGGCGAGATCGCGGCGCGGGTGGCCGAGCACGCCGGCGTGCGCGAGGCGGCGGTGCTGGCCCGCGCCGACGCCGGCGGCGGGAAGCGGCTGGTGGCGTACTACGTCGCGGACGCGGCCATCGAGGCCGACGCGCTGCGCGCCTTCGCCGCCGAGCGGCTGCCGGAGCACATGCTTCCCGCGGCGTTCGTGTGGCTCGCCGCGATGCCGCTCACCCCCAACGGCAAGCTGGACCGCCGCGCCCTCCCCGCGCCCGAGGGCGGCGCCTTCGCCCGGCGCGGGTGGGAGGCGCCGCAGGGGGATGTCGAGACCGCGCTGGCGGAGATCTGGGCCGAGGTGCTGGGCGTGGACCGCGTGGGGCGCAACGACCACTTCTTCGAGCTGGGCGGCCACTCGCTGCGCGCGGTGCAGGCCATCTCCCGCGTCCGCCAGCGCCTGGGCGCCGATGCCGCGCTGGGCGACGTCTTCGCCCGCCCGGTGCTGGCCGACTTCGCGCGCGAGCTGGTGACGGGGCCCGGCGCGGGGCTTCCGCCGATCACCCCCGCGGCGGCGGACGAGCGGGCGGCGCTGTCGTTCGCGCAGCAGCGGCTCTGGTTCCTGGACCGCATGGAGGGCGCGGGCGCGGCCTACCACATCCCCATGCGGCTGCGGCTGCGCGGCGAGCTGAACCGCCGCGCCCTGGTCCGCGCGCTGGACCGCATCGTCGCGCGCCACGAGGCGCTGCGGACGAGCTTCCCCGAGGTGGACGGCGTGGCCGCGCAGCGCATCGCCGCGGTCGAGGATTCGCCCTTCCATCTCCTCGAGCACGACCTCTCCGCCGATCCGCAGGCCGAAACAGAGCTGCGCCGCATCGCCGCGGAGGAGGCGACGGCGCCGTTCGACCTCGCCCGCGGGCCGGTGATCCGCGGGCGGCTGGTGCGGCTGGCGGCGGACGACCACGCGCTCCTGCTCACCCTGCACCACATCGTCGGCGACGGGTGGAGCATGGGGGTGCTGGCGCGCGAGCTGGGCGCGCTCTACGACGCCTTCCGCCGTGGCGATCCCGATCCCCTCCCCCCGCTGTCCGTGCACTACGCCGACTGGGCGGCGTGGCAGCGGCGCCGCGTGGGCGGCGACCTGCTGCGGCAGCAGGCGGACTGGTGGGCGGAAACGCTCGCCGGCGCCCCCGAGCTGCTGGAGCTGCCGGCGGACCGGCCCCGCCCCGCGCGGCAGGACTTCGCGGGCGCGGTGGTGCCGCTGGAGCTGGACGCGGAGCTGACGGCCGCGGTTGTGGCGCTCGGCCGGCGGCACGGGGCCACGCCGTTCATGACGCTGATGGCGGCCTGGTCCGTCGTCCTGGCCCGCCTTTCGGGGCAGGCGGACGTGGTGATCGGCACGCCCACCGCCAACCGCGCGCGCCCCGAGGTGGAGGGGCTGATCGGCTTCTTCGTCAACACCCTGGCGGTGCGGGTGGAGATGGGCGATTCGCCCACCGTGGCCGGCCTGCTGGCGCGGGTGCGGGAGCGGGCGCTGGCCGCGCAGCAGCACCAGGACATCCCCTTCGAGCAGGTGGTGGAGCGGGTGCGGCCGGCGCGGTCGCTGGCGCACGGGCCGCTCTTCCAGGTGATGTTCGCCTGGCAGAGCGCCTCCGGCGGCGGCCGCGAGCGCCGCTCCGTGGACGGGCTGCGGGCGGGCCCGCTGGGCGCGGCGGCGGACCATCCCACCTCGCGCTACGACCTGACGCTCTCGCTGGCCGAGTCGGACGGGCGGATCACCGGGGGGATGGAGTACGCCACCGCGCTCTTCGACGCGGCGACGGTGGAGCGGTGGCTGGGCTACCTCCGCCGCGTGCTGCAGGAGATGGTGGCGGATGAGCGGCAGCCCGTCTCCCGCATCCCCCTCCTCCCCGAGGCGGAGCGGCGGCAGGTGCTGGAGGGGTGGAACGCGACCGATCGCGATTACCCCGCGGGCGCCTGCGTCCACGGGATGTTCCAGGCCCAGGCCCGGCGGACGCCGGACGCGGTCGCCCTCTCCTGGCGCGGCGAGCGGGTCACGTACGCGGAGCTGGACGCGCGCGCCAACCGGCTGGCGCACGCGCTCAGGCGGCGCGGCGTGGGGCCGGAGGTGCGCGTGGGCGTCTGCCTGTCGCGCACGCCCGATCTCGTCGTCGCGCTGCTGGGCGTCCTCGCGGCGGGGGGCGCGTACGTCCCGCTCGACCCCGCGTATCCGCGCGAGCGGCTGGGGTGGATGATGGAGGACGCGGAGATCCCGCTCGTCCTCACCGAATCTCACCTCGCGGACCGCCTGCCGGAGGATGCGGCGGCGCTCTTCCTCCTGGACCGCGAGCGGGGCGCGTTGGCCGCGGAGTCCTCCGACGCGCCGGAGAGCGGCGCCGTCCCCGGCAACCTGTCGCACGTCATCTTCACCTCGGGGTCCACCGGGCGGCCCAAGGGGGTGATGATCCGCCACGCGGCCACCGTCGTCCTCCTGCACTGGCTGCGCGAGAACGTGACCGACGCCGAGCGCGCGTCGGTGCTCTTCTCCACCTCGGTGAACTTCGACGTCTCCATCGCCGAGGTGTTCGGCACGCTCTGCTGGGGCGGCAGGCTGGTGCTGGTGGAGAACGCGCTGGAGCTGGCCACGCTGGGCGAGGAAGTGGTCTACGCCAGCATGGTCCCCAGCGCCGCGGCCGAGCTGCTGCGCGGCGGCAGCATCCCCCCCTGCGTGCGGACGCTGAACCTGGGCGGCGAGGCGCTGCCCAACGCGCTGGCGCAGGGGCTGTACGCGCTGGGCACGGTGGAGAAGGTCGGCAATCTGTACGGGCCGACCGAGGACACCACCTACTCCACCTACTCGCTCGTCCCCCGCGGCGCCGCGGCGGTGATGGTGGGCCGCCCGGTGGCGAACACGCGGGCGTACGTGCTGGACGATCATCTCCAGCCGGTGCCGCGCGGCGCGGGCGGCGAGCTGTACCTGGCCGGCGACGGGCTGGCGCGCGGCTACGCGGGGCGCCCGGCGATGACGGCGGAGCGCTTCGTCCCCTGTCCCTTCGGCCCCGCGGGGTCGCGGATGTACCGGGTGATGGACCGCGTGCGCTGGCGCCCCGACGGCGAGCTGGAGTACCTGGGGCGCCTGGACTTCCAGGTGAAGGTGCGCGGCTTCCGCATCGAGCTGGGCGAGATCGAGGCGCGCATGGCCGAGCACCCCGCCGTGGGTGACGCGGTCGTCCTCGCGCGCGAGGACGCGCCGGGGGACCGCCGCCTCGTCGCCTACTACACGGCCGCGGCGGCGGTCGAGGCCGACGCGCTGCGCACGCACCTGGCCGCGCGCGTCCCCGAGTACATGGTGCCCGCCGCGTACGTGCGGCTGGACGCCTTCCCGCAGACGCCCAACGGCAAGGTGGACCGCCGCGCCCTTCCCGCGCCCGGCGGCGACGCCTTCGCCACGCGCGAGTGGGAGGCGCCGGTTGGCGAGACGGAAGCGGTGCTGGCGGAGATCTGGGCCGAGGTGCTGCGCGTGGAGCGCGTGGGCCGGTGGGACCACTTCTTCGAGCTGGGCGGCCACTCGCTGCTGGCGGTGCAGATCGCCTCGCGGGTGCGGCAGGCGCTGGGGGTGGAGGTGCCGCTGGGCGACCTCTTCACCCGCCCGGTGCTGGCCGACTTCGCCCGTGGCGTGGAGACGGCCGGCCGCGCCGAGCTGCCGCCGGTGGAGCCGGCCGAGCGCGGCGACGCGATGCCGCTGTCGTTCGCGCAGCAGCGGCTCTGGTTCCTGGAGCGGCTGGGGAGTGCGGGCACGGCCTACCACATCCCGCTGCGGCTGCGGCTGCGCGGGGAGCTGGACGGCGATGCCATGCGGCGCGCGCTGGACCGCATCGTGGCGCGGCACGAGGCGCTGCGCACCACCTTCGCCGAGGTCGATGGCGAGCCGGTGCAGCGTGTCGCGCCGGCGGAGGCGGGCGCGTTCCGCCTGGTGGAGCACGACCTGGCGGGGGATGAAGCCGCGCTGCGCCGGGTGATGGAGGAGGAGAGCGCGGCGGCGTTCGACCTGGAGCGCGGGCCGCTGGTGCGCGGGCGGCTGGTGCGGATGGCGGGGGACGACCACGTCCTGCTCGTCACCCTGCACCACATCGTGAGCGACGGGTGGAGCATGGGCGTGCTGACCCGCGAGCTGGGCGCGCTCTACGACGCCTTCCGGCGCGGGGATGCCGATCCCCTTCCGCCGCTGGCCGTGCAGTACCCCGACTACGCGGCCTGGCAGCGCCGCCGCGTGGACGGCGAGGTGCTGCGCGAGCAGGCCGACTACTGGGCGCGGACGCTTTCGGGCGCGCCCGAGCTGCTGGAGCTGCCCACCGACCGCCCCCGCCCCGCGCGGCAGGACCACGCCGGCGCGCTGGCGATGTTCGAGCTGGACGAGGAGCTGGCGGCCGGGCTGCGGGCGCTGGGGCGGCGGCACGGGACCACGCTGTTCATGACGCTGCTGGCGGGGTGGGCGACGACGCTGGCCCGCCTTTCCGGGCAGGACGACGTGGTGGTCGGCACGCCCACCGCCAACCGCGGGCAGCGGGAGATCGAGGGGCTGATCGGCTTCTTCGTGAACACCCTCGCGCTGCGGGTGGAGCTGGGGGACCAGCCGTCCGTGGCGCAGGTGCTGGCGCGGGTGAAGGAGCGCGCGCTCGAGGCGCAGCATCACCCCGACATCCCCTTCGAGCAGGTGGTGGAGCGGGTGCAGCCGGCGCGGTCGCTGGCGCACAGCCCGCTCTTCCAGGTGCTGTTCGCCTGGCAGAACGCGCCGGGCGGCGGCGGGCTGCAACTTCCCGGGCTCACGCTGGGCTCCGTCAGCGGCGCGTCGGCCGGTCACGTGACGGCCAAGTTCGACCTGTCGCTGACGATGGGCGAGCGCGGCGCGCGCATCGGCGGTGGGCTGGAGTACGCCACCGCGCTGTTCGACGCGGCAACGGTGGAGCGCTACCTCGGCTATTTCCGCCGCGTGCTGGAGGCGATGGTCGACGACGAGCGTCAGTCCGTCGCCCGCATCGCCCTCCTCGCGGACGCCGAGCGCCGGCAGGTGGTGGAGGATTGGGGACGCGCGGCCGTCGCGGCGCCGACCGGCGATTGCATCCACGCGCTGTTCGAGGCGCAGGCCGCGCGCACGCCGCATTCCGTCGCGCTGATGTGTGGCGGCGAGGCGGTGACGTACGCGGAGCTGGACACGCGCGCCAACCGGCTGGCCCACCACCTCAAAGACCGGGGTGTGTCCGCCGAGTCCGCGGTGGGCGTGTGCCTGGAGTGGGAGACGGAGCTCGTCGTCGCGCTGCTGGCGACGCTGAAGGCGGGCGGTGTCTACGTCCCGCTCGATCCGTCGCTCCCCGCCGAGCGCCTTTCGTACATGGCGGAAGATGCGGGGCTCCGCGCGCTCGTCACCCGCGGCGCGCTCGCCGACTCCATCCACGCCGACGCAATCGTGCGCGTGGATGCGGATGCGGAGCGGATCGCGGCTGAATCGCCCGATGCGCTGCGCTCCAATGTCGGCCCGGCAAACCTCGCGTACCTGATCTACACCTCCGGCTCGACCGGGCGGCCGAAGGGCGTGGCGGTGGAGCATGGCCCGGCGGCGGCGCATCTGTCGGCGATGGCCGGAGAGCTCGGCATCGACGCGGAGGACCGCGTTCTCCAGTTCGCCTCGGCCGGGTTCGACGTGTCGCTGGAGCAGGTGTTCTTCCCGCTCCTCTCCGGCGCGACGCTCGTGCTGCGCGGGCCGGAGCTGTGGAGCCCGGCGGAGTTCGCGGACCGCGCGCGGTCGCTCGGCGTCACCGTGGCGAATCTTCCCCCCGCGTACTGGCAGGAGCTCGCGCCTGCCGCGCAGGCGGACGGCGGCCTCGCCGGCATCCGCCTCCTCCTCGTCGGCGGCGACGCGCTTCCGGCGGATGCGGCGAACGCGGGCGCGGCGACGCGGCTGCTGAACTGCTACGGGCCGACGGAGACGGTCATCACCGCGACCGCGTTCGACGTGGCGGGCGGCATCTCCACGCCCGTCGCGCCGATCGGCCGGCCGCTGCCCGGGCGCACCGCGTACGTGCTGGATGCGTTCGGCGCGCCGGTGCCCGCGGGCGTGGCGGGCGAGCTGTATCTCGGCGGCGCGCTGGTGGCCCGCGGCTACCTCGGCCGGCCGTCGCTGACCGCAGAGCGCTTCGTCCCCGATCCTTTCTCGGACGTCCCCGGCGCGCGGCTGTACCGCACCGGCGACCGCGTGAGATGGAGTGCGCGCGGGGATCTGGAGTTCCTCGGCCGCACCGATTTCCAGGTGAAGATCCGCGGGTTCCGCATCGAGCCGGGCGAGATCGAGGCGCAGCTGCGTGAGCACGCAGGCGTGCGCGAGGCCATCGTGCTGGCGCGCGAGGACGTGGCGGGCGACCGGCGGCTGGTGGCGTACTGGTCGGGAGATGCGGTGGATGCGGAGACGCTGCGGTCGCATCTGGCCGCTCGTCTCCCCGGGTACATGGTGCCCGCCGCGTACGTGCGGATGGATGCGTTCCCCGTCACCGCGAACGGCAAGCTGGACCGCCGCGCGCTCCCCGCGCCCGAGGGCGACGCCTACGCCACGCGTGCGTACGAATCTCCCGCCGGCGAGGTGGAGACGGCGATCGCCGCGATCTGGTCGGAGCTGCTGGGCGCGGAGCGCGTCGGGCGGCGCGACCAATTCTTCGAGCTGGGCGGGCATTCGCTGCGCGCGGTGCAGGTTGTGTCGCGCATCCGCGAGGCGCTGGGCGTGGAGGTGCCGCTCGGCGAGGTCTTCGTATCTCCCGTCCTTGCCGATTTCGCCGCGGCGGTGGAGACGGCCGCCCGCGCCGACCTCTCCGTCATCCACCCCGCCGAGCGCGGCGCGGCGATGCCGCTGTCGTTCGCGCAGCAGCGGCTCTGGTTCCTGGAGCGGCTGGGCGGCGCGGGGTCGGCGTACCACATGCCGGCGCGCATCCGCCTGCGCGGCGAGCTGGACCGCGCCGCGCTGGTGCGCGCGCTGGACCGCCTGGTCGCGCGCCACGAGACGCTGCGCACCACTTTCGCCGAGGTGGAGGGCGAGCCGGTGCAGCGCATCGCGCCGGCGGCGGAGAGCGCGTTCCGGCTGCTCGAGCACGACCTGGCCGGCCACGCGGACGCCGCCGCCGAGCTGCGGCGGGTGATGGCGGAGGAGGCGTCGGCGGCGTTCGACCTGGAGTGCGGGCCGCTCGTCCGCGGGCGGCTTGTGCGGGTCGCGGAGGACGACCACGTGCTGCTCGTCACCCTGCACCACATCGTCAGCGACGGGTGGAGCATGGGCGTGCTGACGCACGAGCTGGGCGCGCTCTACGACGCGTTCCGGCGCGGCGATGCCGATCCCCTCGCCCCGCTCCCGGTGCAGTACGCGGACTATGCCGCGTGGCAGCGGCGGCGCGTGGACGGCCCGGTGCTGCAGCGGCAGGCGGACTACTGGGCAGCGGCGCTGGCCGGCGCGCCCGAGCTGCTGGAGCTGCCCACCGACCGTCAGCGTCCCGCGCGGCAGGACCACGCGGGCGCGGCCGTCGGCATCGACCTGGGCGACGAGCTTTCGTCGGCGGTCATCGCGCTCGGCCAGCGGCACGGGACCACGCCGTTCATGACGGTGCTCGCGGCGTGGGCGGTGGTGCTGGCGCGGCTTTCCGGGCAGGACGACGTCGTCATCGGCACGCCGGCGGCCAACCGCGGGCGCCGCGAGATCGAGGGGCTGATCGGCTTCTTCGTGAACACGCTGGCGCTTCGCGTCGACCTCTCCGACTCCCCGACCGTCGTCCAGCTGCTGGCGCGGGTGAAGGCGCGGGCGCTGGAGGCGCAGGATCACCAGGACATCCCCTTCGAGCAGGTGGTGGACCTGGTGCAGCCGGCGCGGTCGCTGGCGCACGCGCCGCTCTTCCAGGTGATGTTCAGCTGGCAGAGCGTGGAGGGCGGCGCGCCGTCGCTGGGCGGGCTGCGCGCGGGGTCGATGGGCGACAGCGGCGCGCACGTGACCGCGAAGTTCGACCTCACCCTCGCGCTGGCCGAGAGCGGCGGGCGGATCGCGGGCGGGGCGGAGTTCGCCACGGCGCTGTTCGACGCGGCCACGGTAGAGCGCTGGCTGGGCCATCTCCGCCGCGTGCTGGAGGCGATGGCGGCGGACGAGCACCAGTCCGTTGCCCGCATCGCCCTGCTCGCGGACGCCGAGCGCCGGCAGGTGGTGGAGGATTGGGGACGCGCGGCCGTCGCGGCGCCAACCGGCGCGTGCATCCACGCGCTGTTCGAGGCGCAGGCCGCGCGCACGCCCGATTCCGTCGCGCTGATGTGCGGCGGCGAGGCGGTGACGTACGCGGAGCTGGACGCGCGCGCCAACCGGCTCGCGCATCACCTCAAAGGCCGGGGTGTGTCCGCGGAGTCCGCGGTGGGCGTGTGCCTGGAGTGGGAGACGGAGCTCGTCGTCGCGCTGCTGGCGACGCTGAAGGCCGGCGGCGTCTACGTCCCGCTCGACCCCGCGCTCCCCGCGGAGCGCCTGGCGTACATGGCGGAAGATGCGGGGCTCCGCGCGCTCGTCACCCGCGGCGCGCTCGCCGGCGCCATCCACGCCGACGCGGTCGTGCGCGTGGATGCGGATGCGGCGCGGATCGCGGCTGAGTCGTCCGATGCGCCGATCTCCGCGATCTCCCGGTCCAATCTCGCGTACCTCATCTACACCTCCGGCTCGACCGGGCGGCCGAAGGGCGTGGCGGTGGAGCATGGCCCGGCGGCGGCGCATCTGTCGGCGATGGCCGGAGAGCTCGGCATCGGCGCGGAGGACCGGGTCCTCCAGTTTGCCTCGGCCGGGTTCGACGTGTCGCTGGAGCAGGTGTTTTTCCCGCTCCTGTCTGGCGCGACGCTGGTGCTGCGCGGGCCGGAGCTGTGGGCCCCGGCGGAGTTCGCGGAGCGCGCGAGGTCGCTGGGCGTCACCGTCGCGAATCTTCCTCCCGCGTACTGGCAGGAGCTGGCTCCCGCCGCGCAGTCGGACGGCGGCCTCGCCGGCATCCGCCTCCTCCTCGTCGGCGGCGACGCGCTTCCCGCGGATGCGGCGAACGCGGGCGCGGCGACGCGTCTGTTGAACTGCTACGGGCCGACGGAGACGGTCATCACCGCGACGGCGTTCGATGCGCGCGTGGGCGGCATCTCCACGCCCGTCGCCCCCATCGGCCGGCCGCTGCCGGGACGCACCGCGTACGTGCTGGATGCGTTCGGCGCGCCGGTCCCCGTGGGCGTCGCGGGCGAGCTGTATCTCGGCGGTGCGCTGGTGGCCCGCGGCTACCTGGGTCGTCCGTCGCTCACGGCGGAGCGCTTTGTCCCCGATCCGTTCTCCGACCTTCCCGGCGCGCGGCTGTACCGCACCGGCGACCGCGTGAGATGGAGTGCGCGCGGGGAGCTGGAATTCCTCGGCCGCACCGACTTCCAGGTGAAGATCCGCGGGTTCCGCATCGAGCCGGGGGAGATCGAGGCGCGGCTGCGGGAGCATGCGGACGTGCGCGACGCCGTCGTCGTGGCGCGTGAGGACGTGGCGGGCGACCGGCGGCTGGTGGCGTACTGGGCGGGTGATGCGGTGGATGCGGAGGCGCTGCGGTCGCATCTCGCCGCTCGTCTCCCCGGCTACATGGTGCCCGCCGCGTACGTGCGGCTGGACGCCTTCCCCGTCACCCCGAACGGCAAGCTGGACCGCCGCGCGCTTCCCGCGCCCGAGGGCGATGCGTTCGCCGCACGTGCCTACGAGGCGCCGCTGGGCGAGACCGAGCGCGCGGTGGCGGAGATCTGGGCGGAGGTGCTGGGCGTCGAGCGCGTCGGGCGGTGGGATTCGTTCTTCGGGCTGGGCGGCCATTCGCTGCGCGCCGTCCGCGTCGTCTCGCGCATCCGCGCGGTGCTGGGCGTCGAGGCGGCGCTCGGCGACCTGTTCGAGCGCCCGGTGCTGGCGGACTTCGCGCGCGGGCTGGAATCCGCCGCGCGCGCCGATCTCCCGCCGATCGTGCCGGTGGATCGCACTGCCGCGATGCCGCTGTCGTTCGCGCAGCAGCGGCTCTGGTTCATCGAGCGGCTGGGCGGGGCGGGCACCGCGTACCACATCCCTCTCCGCATGCGGCTTCGCGGCGGGGTGGATGCGGATGCGCTCCGCCGCGCGCTGGACCGCATCGTCGCGCGCCACGAGGCGCTGCGCACCACCTTCGCCGAGGTAGCGGGCGAGCCGGTTCAGCGCGTCGCGCCGATCGAGGACAGCGCGTTCCGGCTGGTGGAGCACGACCTCGCCGGCAGCTCCGATGCATCCGCCGAGCTGCGCCGCATCGGCGACGAGGAGGGCGCGGCGCTCTTCGACCTGGAGCACGGGCCGCTCATCCGCGGGCGCCTGGTGCGGATGGCGGAGGACGACCATCTCCTGCTCATCACCCTGCATCACATCGTCAGCGACGGGTGGAGCATGGGGGTGCTGAGGCGCGAGCTGGGCGCGCTCTACGACGCCTTCCGGCGCGGCGATGCCGATCCCCTTCCTCCGCTTCCCGTGCAGTACGCGGATTACGCCGCGTGGCAGCGGAAGTGGGTGGATGGCGAGGTGCTGCGCGAGCAGGCCGAGTACTGGACGCGCACCCTCTCCGGCGCGCCCGAGCTGCTGGAGCTCCCGGCCGACCGTCCGCGCCCCGCGCGCCAGGACCGCGCGGGAGCGATGGCGGGCTTCGGGCTGAGCGAGGAGCTGACGGCCGCGCTGAAGGCGCTGAGCCGCCGCCACGGCACCACGCTGTACATGACGCTGCTCGCCGGGTGGGCCGCCGTGCTGGCGCGCCTCTCGGGGCAGGACGACGTGACGATCGGCACGCCAGCGGCCAACCGTGGACGGAGCGAGATCGAGGGGCTGATCGGCTTCTTCGTGAACACGCTGGCGCTGCGCATCGACCTCGCCGGTTCGCCCACCGTGGCCGGGCTGCTGGCGCGGGTGAAGGAGCGGGCGCTGGGCGCGCAGCATCACCAGGACATCCCGTTCGAGCAGGTGGTGGAGCGCGTGCAGCCGTCGCGGTCGCTCGCCCACACGCCTCTCTTCCAGGTGATGTTCAGCTGGCAGGACGCGCCCGAGGGCGATGCATCGCCGCTCCCGGGCCTGAGCGCGGGCTCCGCCGGAGGCGCGACGGCGCAGGTCACCGCCAAGTTCGACCTCTCGCTCTCGCTCACCGAGATCGGCGGTCGCATCGGCGGGGCGGTGGAGTACGCGACCGCGCTCTTCGACGCGGCCACGGTGGAGCGGTGGATGGGCTACCTCCGCCGCACGCTGGAGGCGATGGCCGCGGACGAGCGGCAGTCCGTCGCCCGCATTGCCCTCCTCGCCGACGCCGAGCGCCACGAAGTCGTGGAGGATTGGGGACGGGCGGCGGTCGCGGCCCCGGCCGGCGATTGCATCCACGCGCTCTTCGAGGCGCAGGCCGCACGCACGCCGCATTCCGTCGCGCTGATGTGCGGCGGCGAGGCGGTGACGTACGGCGAACTGGACGCGCGTGCGAACAGGCTGGCGCATCACCTCAAGGGCCGGGGCGTCTCCGCCGAGTCCGCGGTCGGCGTGTGCCTGGAGTGGGAGACGGAGCTCGTCGTCGCGCTGCTGGCGACGCTGAAGGCGGGCGGTGTCTACGTCCCGCTCGATCCGTCGCTCCCCGCCGAGCGGCTTTCGTACATGGCGGAAGATGCGGGGCTCCGCGCGCTCGTCACCCGCGGCGCGCTCGCCGACTCCATCCACGCCGACGCAATCGTGCGCGTGGATGCGGATGCGGAGCGGATCACGGCTGAATCGTCCGATGCGCCGCGCTCCGCGATCTCCCCGACCAATCTCGCATACCTGATCTACACCTCCGGCTCGACCGGGCGGCCCAAGGGCGTGGCGGTGGAGCACGGCCCCGCGGCGGCGCACCTGTCGGCGATGGCCGGAGAACTCGGCATCGGCGCGGAGGACCGCGTCCTCCAGTTCGCCTCGGCCGGGTTCGACGTGTCGCTGGAGCAGGTGTTCTTCCCGCTCCTCTCCGGCGCGACGCTCGTGCTGCGCGGGCCGGAGCTGTGGAGCCCGGCGGAGTTCGCGGAGCGCGCGCGTTCGCTCGGCATCACCGTCGCGAATCTTCCCCCCGCGTACTGGCAGGAGCTTGCTCCCGCGGCGCAGGCGGAGGGCGGGCTCGCGAACATCCGCCTCCTCCTCGTCGGCGGCGACGCGCTTCCGGCTGACGCGGCGGACGCGGGCGCAGGGACGCGGCTGCTGAACTGCTACGGGCCGACGGAGACGGTCATCACTGCGACGGCGTTCGATGCGCGCGCGGGTGACATCTCCACCCCCGTCGCCCCCATCGGCCGGCCGCTCCCCGGACGCTCGGCTTACGTGCTGGATGCGTTCGGCGCGCCGGTCCCGACTGGCGTGGCGGGCGAGCTGTACCTCGGCGGCGCGCTGGTGGCTCGCGGCTACCTGGGTCGTCCGTCGCTCACGGCGGAGCGCTTCGTCCCCGATCCCTTCTCCGGCATCCCCGGCGCGCGTCTGTACCGCACCGGCGACCGGGCGAGGTGGAGTGCGCGCGGGGATCTGGAATTCCTCGGCCGCACCGACTTCCAGGTGAAGATCCGCGGCTTCCGCATCGAGCTCGGCGAGATCGAGGCGCGGTTGCGCGAGCATCCGGACGTGCGCGAGGCGGTCGTCTTGGCGCGCGAGGATTCGCCCGGCGACCGGAGGCTGGTGGCGTACTGGGCGGGTGATTCGCTCGACGCGGAGACGTTGCGGTCGCATCTGGCCGCTCGTCTCCCCGGCTACATGGTGCCCGCCGCGTACGTGCGGATGGACGCGTTCCCCGTCACCGCGAACGGCAAGCTGGACCGCCGCGCGCTCCCCGCGCCCGAGGGCGACGCCTACGCCACGCACGCGTACGAAGCGCCTGTCGGCGAGGTGGAGACGGCGGTCGCGGCGATCTGGGCCGAGGTGCTGGGCGTGGAGCGCGTGGGGCGCCGCGACAGCTTCTTCGGGCTGGGCGGGCACTCGCTGCGTGCGGTGCAGGTCGTCTCGCGCATCCGCGAGGCGCTGGGCGCCGAGGTCGCGCTGGGCGAGGTCTTCGTATCTCCCGTGCTGGCGGACTTCGCGCGCACGGTGCAGACGGCGGCGCGCGCGGAGCTCGCGGCCATCGAGCCGGTGGAGCGCGGCGGGCCGCTGCCGCTGTCGTTCGCGCAGCAGCGGCTGTGGTTCCTGGAGCAGCTGGGCACCGCGGGCGCGGCGTACAACGTTCCCACGGCCATGCGCCTGCGCGGCGAGCTGCACCGCGCCGCGCTGCTCCGCGCGCTGGACCGGCTGGTCGCGCGCCACGAGACGCTGCGCACCACCTTCGCCGAGGCCGCGGGCGAGCCGGTGCAGTACGTGGCGCCGGCGGCGGAGAGCGCGTTCCGGCTGCTCGACCACGACCTGGCGGACCAGGCGGACGGGGCCGAGCTGCGGCGGGTGATGGCGGAGGAGGCATCGGCGCCGTTCGACCTGGCGCGCGGGCCGCTCGTCCGCGGGCGGCTGGTGCGGCTGGCGGAGGACGACCACGTCCTCCTCATCACCCTGCACCACATCATCTCCGACGGGTGGAGCGTGGGCGTGCTCACCCGCGAGCTGGGCGCGCTCTACGACGCCTTCCGCCGCGGCGATGCCGATCCTCTTCCCCCGCTGGCCCTGCAGTACGCGGACTACGCGGCGTGGCAGCGGCAGTGGGTGGATGGGGATGTGCTGCGCGAGCAGGCGGAGTACTGGACGCCCACGCTCTCGGGCGCGCCGGAGCTGCTGGAGCTGCCCACCGACCATCCGCGCCCGGCGCGGCAGGATCACGCGGGCGCGGCCGTCGGCATCGACCTGGGCGACGAGCTTTCGTCCGCGGTGATGGCGCTGGGGCGGCGGCACGGGACCACGCCGTTCATGACCGTCCTCGCCGCGTGGACGGTCGTGCTCAGCCGCCTCTCCGGCCAGCGCGACGTGGTGGTCGGCACGCCCACGGCGAACCGCGGGCGGCGGGAGATCGAGGGGCTGATCGGCTTCTTCGTGAACACGCTGGCGCTGCGCATCGACCTGTCCGATTCGCCCACCGCGGCCGAGCTGCTGGCGCGGGTGAAGGCGCGGGCGCTGGATGCGCAGGAGCACCAGGACATCCCGTTCGAGCAGGTCGTCGATCTCGTCCAGCCCGCGCGGTCGCTGGCGCACACGCCGCTCTTCCAGGCGATGTTCACCTGGCAGAACATGCCGGGCGGCGGCGAGGCGAGCCTTCCCGGGCTGCGCGGCGGCCCGATGGGCGGCGCGGCGCCGCAGGTGACGGCCAAGTTCGACCTGTCGCTCACGATGGGCGAGCGTGGCGGCCGGATCGTGGGCGGGGCGGATTTCGCCACGGCGCTGTTCGACGCGGCCACGGTGGAGCGCTGGCTGGGCTACCTCCGCCACGTCCTCGCCGCGATGGCGGCGGACGAGCACCGGCGCGTGGACGCGCTGCCGATGCTGGACGCGGACGAGCGCCGGCAGCTGCTGCAGGGGTGGAACGCGACGGAGATGGAGTACCCGTCGGACGCCTGCATCCACTCGCTCTTCGAGGCGCAGGCGGAGCGCACGCCGCACGCAGAGGCCGTCGCCGACGGGGCCGCGTCGCTGACCTATTCGGAGCTGAACCGCCGCGCGAACCGTCTCGCGCATGAGTTGCGGGCGCGCGGCGTCGGTCCCGACGTGCGCGTCGGGCTCTGCGTGGAGCGCGGGGTGGAGATGGTGGTGGCGCTCTTCGCCGTGCTGAAGGCAGGCGGGGCGTACGTGCCGCTGGACCCCGAGTACCCCGAGGACCGGCTGCGCTACATGCTGGCCGACAGCCGCCCCGCGGTGCTGCTCACGCAGGCGCGGCTGGCTTCGCGCTTCGCGGGGACGGGCGTCGATGTCGTGGCGCTGGACGCGGACGCGCCGCGCTGGGCGGACCGCCCGGAGACGAATCCGGAGCGCGGCGGGCTCCGTCCCGGACATCTCGCCTACCTCATCTACACCTCCGGCTCGACCGGGCAGCCGAAGGGCGTGGCGATCACGCATCGCAACGCGGTGAATTTCCTCGTTTGGGGCGCGCGCGAGTTCCGCGACCGTGGGATCGGGCGGACGCTGCTGTCGACGTCGCTGAACTTCGACCTGCACGTCTTCGAGGTCTACGTCCCGCTGTCCGTCGGCGCCACGGTGCGCGTGGTGCGCGACGCGCTGGACCTGGTGCACGCGGACGTCGATGCGACGCTGGTGAACACCGTCCCCTCGGCCATCAAGGCGCTGGTGGAGGCGGGGCGCGTGCCGGCGACCGTGCGGACGGTGAACCTCGCCGGCGAGCCGCTGAAGCAGGGGCTGGTGGAGCGCATCTTCGCCGAGACCAGCGTGGACCGCGTCTGCAACCTGTACGGCCCGTCGGAGACGACGACGTACTCGACGTGGGTGGAGATGCGGCGCGAGGACGGCTTCGCGCCGCACGTGGGCCGTCCTATCGCCAACACGCAGATCTACCTGCTGAACGCGGACGGCGAGCCCGTTCCCGCCGGTGTCGTCGGGGAGATGTACATCGGTGGCGACGGGGTGGCACGCGGGTATCTCGATCGCCCCGAGCTGACGGCGGAGCGCTTCGTCGCGGACCCGTTCGCGAGCGAGCCCGGCGCGCGGATGTATCGCACGGGCGACCTGGCGCGGTGGCTGCCGGACGGCAACATCGAGTTCCTGGGCCGCAACGACGCGCAGGTGAAGATCCGTGGCTTCCGCATCGAGCTGGGCGAGATCGAGGCGCGCCTGGCGCGGCACCCCGAGGTCCGCGAGGCCGCGGTGCTGGCGCGCGAGGACAGTCCGGGCGACAAGCGGCTCGTCGCCTACTACGTCGGCGAGGGCGTGGGCGCCGAGGCGCTGCGGACGTGGCTGGGCGGGCAGCTTCCGGAGCACATGGTGCCGGCGGCGTACGTCGCGCTGGAGACGATGCCGCTGACGCCCAACGGCAAGCTGGACCGCAAGGCGCTCCCCGCGCCCGAGGGCGACGCGTTCGGCGTGCGCGACTACGAGGCGCCGCTGGGCCAGACCGAGCGCGCCGTCGCCGAAATCTGGGCCGAGGTGCTCGGCGTCGAGCGCGTGGGCCGGTGGGATTCGTTCTTCGGGCTCGGCGGCCACTCGCTGCGCGCGGTGCGGGTCATCTCCCGCATCCGCCAGATCCTGGGCGTCGAGGCCGCGCTGGGCGACCTGTTCGTGCACCCCGTGCTGGCGGAGTTCGCGCGCGGGCTGGAATCCGCCGCGCGCGCCGATCTCCCGCCGATCGTGCCGGTGGACCGCGGCTCCGCGATGCCGCTCTCGTTCGCGCAGCAGCGGCTCTGGTTCATCGAGCGGCTGGGCGGAATGGGCACGGCGTACCACATCCCCCTGCGCATGCGGTTGCGGGGCGGGGTGGATGGAGATGCGCTCCGCCGCGCGCTGGACCGCATCGTCGCCCGCCACGAGGCGCTGCGCACCACGTTCGCCGAGGTCGATGGACAGCCGGTGCAGCGCGTCACCGCGATCGAGGAGAGCGCGTCCCGGCTGGTGGAGCACGATCTCGCCGGCCGCGCCGATGCGATGGCCGAGCTGCGCCGCATCCTGGACGACGAGAGCGCGGCGCCGTTCGACCTGGAGCGGGGCCCGCTCGTCCGCGGCCGGCTGGTGCGGGTGGCCGAGGACGACCACGTGCTCGCCATCACCCTGCACCACATCGTCAGCGACGGGTGGAGCATGGGCGTGCTGACGCGCGAGCTGGGTGCGCTGTACGACGCCTTCCGGCGGGGGGATGCCGATCCCCTCCCGCCGCTGCCGGTGCAGTACGCGGACTACGCCGCGTGGCAGCGGAAGTGGGTGGATGGAGATGTCCTCCACGAGCAGGCGGAGTACTGGACGCGCACGCTGGCTGGCGTCCCCGAGCTGCTGGAGCTGCCGACGGACCGGCCCCGCCCCGCGCGGCAGGACCACGCGGGCGCGATGGCGGGCGTCGACCTCGGCGAGGAGCTGACGGCGGGGCTGAAGGAGCTGAGCCGCCGCCACGGCACCACGCTGTACATGACGGTGCTCGCCGGGTGGGCCGCGGTGCTCGCGCGCCTGTCGGGGCAGGACGACATCGCCATCGGCACGCCCACCGCCAACCGCGGGCGCAGCGAGATCGAGGGGCTGATTGGCTTCTTCGTGAACACGCTGGCGCTGCGCATCGACCTCGCCGGCTCGCCCTCCGTCGCCGGGCTGCTGGGGCGCGTGAAGGAGACGGCGCTCGGGGCGCAGCATCACCAGGACATCCCGTTCGAGCAGGTGGTGGAGCGGGTGCAGCCGGCGCGCTCGCTCGCGCACACGCCGCTCTTCCAGGTGATGTTCGCCTGGCAGGACGCGCCGGAGGGCGATGCATCGCCGCTCCCCGGCCTGCGCGCGGGCTCGGCGGGCGGCGCGGCGGCGGCCCACGTCACCGCGAAGTTCGACCTCTCGCTCTCGCTCAGCGAAGCCGGGGGACGGATCGCGGGCGGCGTGGAGTACGCAACCGCGCTCTTCGACGCGGCGACGATCGAGCGGTGGATGGGCTACCTCCGCCGCGCGCTCGAAGCGATGGTGGCGGACGACGCGCGCAGCGTGGACGCGCTCCCGCTCCTCGCGGAGGCCGAGCGCACGCAGCTGGTGGAGACGTGGAACGCCACCGCCGCCGAGTACCCGCGCGACCTGTGCGTCCACGAGCTGTTCGAGGCGCAGGCCGCGAGGACGCCGCACGCGGACGCCGTCGTCTCCGAGCGGGAGGCGGTGACGTACGCGGAGCTGAACGCGCGCGCCAACCGCCTCGCGCACCACCTCCGTGCGCTGGGCGTGCGTCCCGACGCACGCGTGGCCGTCTGCGTGGAGCGCGGAACGGAGATGGTGGCGGCGCTGCTCGCGGTGGTGAAGGCCGGCGGCGCGTACGTCCCGCTCGACCCGGCGTACCCGGACGAGCGGCTGCGCTACATGCTGGCCGACAGCGCACCCGTCGCGCTGCTGACGCAGACGTCGCTGGCACCGCGGTTCGCGGACGCGGCGGTGCCCGTCCTCGACCTGGGCGACGCGGTGGCGTGGGCGGATCGCGACGCGTCGAATCCGGCTCGCGAGAGCGCCGGGCTCGACGCGGGGCACCTGGCGTATGTCATCTACACGTCGGGATCGACGGGGGCGCCGAAGGGCGTGCAGGTGGAGCATCGCAGCCTGTGCAATCTCGTCGCCTGGCACTGCGATGCGTTCGGCGTGCGCGAGGGCGATCGGTCGTCCAGCGTCGCCGGGTTCGGGTTCGACGCGGCGACGTGGGAGATCTGGCCGGCGCTCTGCGCGGGCGCGGCGCTGCATCTTCCCGCCGCGCGCGATCCGGAGGCGCTGCTGGAGTGGTGGGCGAGGCAGCCGCTGGACGTCAGCTTCCTCCCCACGCCGCTGGCCGAGCTCGCGTTCGAGCGAGGCATCGCCCCGAAGACGCTGCGCTCGTTGCTCGTCGGCGGCGACCGGCTGCGCACGCTGCCGGCGGACGCGGGCTACACCGTCGTCAACAACTACGGCCCGACCGAAACCACCGTCGTCGCCACCTCGGGCGAGATGTGCGCGGAGGACCGGCTGCACATCGGGCGGCCCATCTCCAACACCCGCGTCTACGTGCTGGACCGGCGCGGCGAGCCGGTGCCGGCGGGCGTGGCGGGCGAGCTGTACATCGGCGGCGCCGGCGTCGCGCGCGGCTACCTCGGCCGGCCCGGGCTCACCGCGGAGCGATTCGTCCCCGATCCGTTCGGCGGCGACGCGTCGGCGCGCATGTACAAGACGGGTGATCTCGTCCGCTGGCTTCCGGATGGGAATCTGGAGTTCATCGGGCGCAACGACTTCCAGGTGAAGGTGCGCGGATTCCGCATCGAGCTGGGGGAGATCGAGTCGCGGCTCGCCGAGCATCCCGACCTGCGCCGCGCCGTGGTCCTGGCGCGCGAGGATGCGCGGCTGGTGGCGTGGTACGTGGCGGATGCGCTGATCGAGGCGGAGGCGCTGCGCGCGTTCGTGGCCGGGCGGCTGCCGGAGTACATGGTTCCCGCCGCGTTCGTGCGGCTCGACGCGCTGCCGCTGACGCCCAACGGCAAGGTCGACCGCCGCGCGCTCCCCGCGCCGGAGGGCGACGCCTTCGACAGCGGCGCGTACGAGGCGCCGGTCGGAGCCACGGAAGAGGCGCTGGCCGCGATCTGGGCGCGGGTGCTGGGCGTGGAGCGCGTCGGCCGGCACGACAGCTTCTTCGCGCTGGGCGGGCACTCGCTGCTGGCGGTGCAGGCTGCGGCGAAGGCGCGGCAGGCGCTGGGGTGCGAGGTGGCGCTGGCGGACCTGTTCGCGCACCCCACCCTGCGCGCGTTCGCGGAGCGGCTGGGCGGCGGGGCGGGGGAGACGCGCGGCGACCGCGCCATCCCCATCCGCGCCGCGGGGCAGCAGCGCCCGCTCTTCCTGGTGCACGAGGGGACCGGGTCGACGGACTACGCGCAGGTGCTGCATCCCCATCTCCCTCCCGATCTTCCCGTGTACGCCCTTCCCGCCGCCGCGGCCGGGGAGCCGCGCACGGTGGAGGGGATGGCCGCGCGGCTGCTGCGGATGGTGCGCGCGGTGCAGCCGGAGGGCCCGTACCGCCTGGCCGGGTGGTCGTTCGGCGGCGTGCTGGCGTACGAGATGGCCACCCAGCTCATCGGCATGGACCAGGCGGTGGAGTTCGTGGGGATGATGGATACGCGCTGCCCCTCGTCCACCGCCGCGCGCGCCGCGTCGGCGGCCGATGGCACCGAGCCCGATCACGCGCTGCTGCGGGCGCATCTCCACGCGCTCGGGGAGTACTTCCCGCAGGCGCTCCCCATCCCCGTGCACCTGTTCCCGGCGCAGGGGAGCGCGGATCCGGACGAGCGGCGCGGGTGGCAGGCGCTCCTCCCCGACCGGCTGCTGCGGGTCGCCCCGGTGCCGGGGTCGCACCTGTCGATGGTGGAGGCGAAGCACGTTCCCGCGCTCGGGCAGGCGCTGTCGCGCGCGCTCGCCGCGCCGGCCGCCGGGCGCGCCACGCCCGAGGACGGGTATGCGCCGCTGGTGACGCTGCGCTTCGGGCGGGCGGGGGGCGAGCCGCTGTTCTGCGTGCCCGGCGCGGGGGCCAGCGTGGCGGGCTTCGCCGAGCTGGCCGGGTGCCTGGACCCGTCGCGCCCCATCCACGCCTTCCAGCCGCGCGGCCTGGACGGCGGGCTCCTTCCCCACGCCACCGTGGAGGCCGCGGCGGAGCTGTATCTGCGCGCGCTGCACGAGGTTCACCCCACCGGGCCGGTGCACCTGCTGGGGCACTCGTTCGGGGGATGGGTCGTCTTCGAGATGGCGCTGCGGCTGCGCGCGGCCGGCCGCACGGTGGGGAGCTTGACGATCCTGGACAGCGAGGTCCCCGGCGAGGAGGCGCGCGACGCGCTGGAGCACGACGGGCGCGAGGCCTTCTTCCGCCTGGTGGAGGTGTTCGAGCAGACCGCCGAGCGCCCGCTGGGCATTCTCCCCGCCGAGGTCGAGGCGCTGGACGAGGGCGGGCGGCTGCGCGTCCTGCACGGCCGGCTGGTGAACCTGGGCATCCTCCCGCGCCGGTCGACGCATGAGGTGCTGCGGGGTCCATTCCGGACGTTTTCCACCTGCCTCCGGGCGACCTATCGTCCCGTTGGGAGCTACCAGGACAAACTTCGACTTGTACTTGTGAGCGATCCTGGGTATGATGATGCCGCCAATCACAAACGTGTCGCGGAAAGTGTTCGGGGGTGGACGCACTGGGCGCCCGGCCTCGCCTTCTCCATGGGTGCCGGGAACCACATGACGGCGCTCAGGCGGCCGCACGTGCAGCATCTGGCATCCCTTCTCGCCCTGCCCTGACCTGCCTGCCCGGACCCGATTTCCTTACGGCATCGATCGGCGGATGTGAAACCCGCCCGGCCGGGTCACCGTACCAGCGGTGACCCCAAACGGCTGAACGGGCGTACACCGGGTGCGTCCCCGCACCCGGCGGCGGAGAGCGGTGGATCGCCCGGCGAGGGCGATGACGGACCGGCGGAGCGTTCCCCGTCCGGCAATGGCGCTGCGAAGGCGCCATCGAGCGGACGCCGGTGAACATACGGAGTGAACCCGCCACCGCATGGCTCCCGGGCTCCCGGGACCACGGAGGCGGCAGGACGGGACCGGAGCGCGCGCGGCTCCGGGGCGGCTGATGGTGGAGGACGCAGCTCCGCAGTGGACGCACCCCCCTCGGCAGGCACACACACGCACAGACAGAGGCGGACATCCGCCCGCCTCCACCGACAGGACCGGCCCCGCCGCGGCGGGGCCGGCCGTTCGACCGGGACCTTTGCCCACCCAACGACCCCGTATTTCGTCCATGCGCAGTGACGTCGGAACGAGCAGCTCGGCCGGACACCTTCCCGCCCCGCAGGGCGGCGACGGGTGGCCGGGGTACGCCGTGCCCGTGGGCGAGGTGGAGGCGGCGGTCGCGGAGATCTGGCAGCAGGTGCTGCGCGCCCCGCGCGTGGGCCGCGGCGACGACTTCTTCGCGCTGGGCGGCGACTCGCTGCTGGGCGCGCGGGTGGCCGCGCGCGTGCGCCAGGCGCTGGGCGTGGACGTGGCGGTGGGCGAGGTGTTCGAGCGGCCGGTGCTGGCCGAGTTCGCGCGCGGGGTGGCGCAGGCGGCGCACGCGGAGCTGCCGCCCATCGCCGCGGCGGACCGCGGCGGCCGGCTGGCGCTCTCCTTCGCGCAGCAGCGCGTGTGGTTCCTGGAGCAGCTGGGCCTTCCCGGCGTGTACAACATCCCCCGCCAGCTGTGGCTGCGCGGCGAGCTGGACGCCGAGGCGCTGGCCCGCGCGCTCGACCGTATCGTCCACCGCCACGAGGCGCTGCGCACCAGCTTCCACGCGATGGACGGCGAGCCGGAGCAGCGCGTGGCCCCGGCTGAGTCGTCCCGCTTCCCCCTCGCCCACCACGACCTCTCGGCCGATCCGCAGGCGGACGCCGAGCTTCGCCGCCTGATCGCCGAGGAGGCGGTGGCGCCCTTCGACCTGGAGAACGGGCCGCTGGCGCGCGGCCGGCTGGTGCGGCTGGCCGCGGACGACCACGTGCTGCTCGTCACCCTGCACCACATCGTGGCCGACGGCTGGTCGATGGAGGTGCTGGTGGACGAGCTAGGGGTGCTGTACCCGGCGTTCCGGCGCGGCGCGGCGGACCCGCTTCCCGCGCTGCCGGTGCAGTACGCGGATTACGTCGCGTGGCAGCGCCGGTGGGTGGAGGACGAGGTGCTGGAGGAGCAGGCGGCGTACTGGAGCCGCGCGCTGGCCGGCATTCCCGAGCTGCTGGAGCTGCCGCTGGACCACGCCCGCCCCGCGCGGCAGGACCACGCCGGCGCCTCCGTCGCGCTGGAGCTGGACGAGGCGCTGACGGCCGGGCTGAAGGCGCTGGGCCGCCGCCACGGGACCACGCTGTACCAGACGCTGCTGGCCGGCTGGGCGGTGGTGCTCGGCCGCCTGGCGGGGCAGACGGACGTGGTGATCGGGTCGCCGGTGGCCAACCGCGGGCGGGGCGAGATCGAGGGGCTGATCGGCTTCTTCGTGAACACGCTGGCGTTGCGGATCGACCTCGCCGACGCGCCGACGGTGGCGGAGCTGCTGGGGCGGGTGCGGGAGCGCGCGATCGCCGCGCAGCACAACCAGGACCTCCCCTTCGAGCAGGTGGTGGACCGGGTGCAGCCCACGCGCAGCCTGGCGCACAACCCGGTGTTCCAGGTGGTGTTCTCGTGGCAGAACGTGCGGCGCAGCCGCCTGGCGCTGCCGGGCCTGGCGCCCGCCGTGCTGGAGCGCTCGCCGCAGCCGTCGGCCAAGTTCGACCTGTCGCTGTCGCTGCAGGAGGTGGGGGGACGGATCGCCGGCGGGGTGGAGTACGCGACGTCGCTCTTCCAGGCGGAGACGGTGGAGCGGTGGATGGGCTACCTCCGCCGCGTGCTGGAGGCGATGGTGGCCGGCGACGGCCAGCGCGTGGATTCCATCTCCCTCCTCCCCGACGCCGAGCGCCGGCAGGTGGTGGAGACGTGGAACGCAACCGCGCTGGACTACCCGCGCGACCTGTGCATCCACCAGCGCTTCGAGGCGCAGGCCGCGCGGACGCCGCACGCGGACGCCGTCGTCTCCGAGCGCGGGGCGCTGACGTACGCGCAGCTGAACGCGCGCGCCAACCGCCTCGCGCACCACCTCCGCGCGCTCGGCGTCCGCCCGGATTCGCGCGTCGCCGTCTGCGTGGAGCGGGGGACGGAGATGGTGGAAGCGCTGCTCGCCGTGGTGAAGGCGGGCGGTGCGTACGTGCCGATGGATCCCGCGTATCCCGACGAGCGGCTGCGCTACATGCTCGCGGACAGCGCCCCCGTCGCCCTGCTGACGCAGGCGTCGCTCGCCGCGCGCTTCGCGGATGTAGATCTCCCCGTCCTCGACCTGGGCGACGATGCGGCGTGGGCGGATCGCGACGCCACGAATCCTGCGCGCGAGAGCGTCGGGCTGGACGCGGGGCACCTGGCGTACGTCGTCTACACCTCGGGATCGACGGGGACGCCGAAGGGCGTGCAGGTGGAGCACCGCAGCCTGGGCAACCTGGTCGCCTGGCACTGCGATGCGTTCGCGCTGCGCGAGGGCGACCGGTCGTCCAGCGTAGCGGGCTTCGGGTTCGACGCGAGCACGTGGGAGATCTGGCCGCCGCTGTGCGCGGGCGCCGCGCTGCACCTTCCCGCCGCGCGCGATCCCGAGGCGCTGCTGGAGTGGTGGGCGAAGCAGCCGCTGGACGTGTGCTTCCTCCCCACGCCGCTGGCCGAGCTCGCGTTCGAGCGAGGCATCGCCCCCGCGACCCTGAGGACGCTGCTCGTCGGCGGCGACCGGCTGCGGACGCTTCCGGCGGACGCGCGCTACACCGTCATCAACAACTACGGGCCGACGGAGACGACGGTCGTCGCGACCTCGGGCGAGGTCGGCGCGGCGGACCGGCTGCACATCGGGCGCGGCATCGCCAACACGCAGGTCTACGTGCTGGACGCGCGCGGCGAGCCGGTGCCCGTCGGCGTCGCGGGCGAGCTGTATGTCGGCGGCGCGAGCGTGGCGCGCGGCTACCTCGGCCGGCCCGGGCTCACGGCCGAGCGCTTCGTCCCCGATCCGTTCGCCGCCGAGCCGGGCGCGTGGATGTACCGGACGGGCGATCTCGTGCGCTGGCGGGCGGGCGGGACGATCGAGTTCCTGGGGCGCAACGACTTCCAGGTGAAGGTGCGGGGCTTCCGCATCGAGCCGGGCGAGATCGAGACGCGGCTGGCCGGGCATCCGCAGGTGCGCGCCGCCGTCGTCCTCGCGCGCGAAAGCGCCGGCGACCCGCGGCTGGTGGCGTGGTACGTCGCGGACGCGGCGATCGACGCGGAGGCGCTGCGCGCGTTCGCGGCGGAGCGGCTGCCCGAGTACATGGTGCCCGCCGCGTTCGTGCGGCTGGAGGCGCTCCCGCTGACGCCGAACGGCAAGGTGGATCGCCGCGCGCTTCCCGCGCCGGACGCCGGCGCCTTCGCGGCGCGCGGCTACGAGGCGCCCGAGGGCGAGACGGAAGCCGTGCTCGCGGAGATCTGGGCCGAGCTGCTGGGCGTGGCGCGCGTCGGCCGCGGCGACAACTTCTTCGAGCTGGGCGGCCACTCGCTGCTGGCGGTGAAGCTGACCGAGCGCATGCGCCAGCGCGGCCTGCACGCCCGCGTGCAGGACCTGTTCGGCGCGCCCACGCTGGCCCGCCTGGCCGCGGTCGCCGGCACCGAGGCGCGCGAGATCGAGGTCCCCGCGAGCCGCATCCCCGCCGCGTGCGACGCCATCACCCCCGAGATGCTGCCGCTGGTGGAGCTGGCGCAGGGGGAGATCGACGGCATCGTGGCGACCGTGGACGGCGGCGCGGCGAACGTGCAGGACATCTACCCGCTGGCCCCGTTGCAGGAGGGAATCCTCTTCCACCACCTGATGGCGGAAGACGGCGACCCGTACGTGCTGGCGGGGATCAGCCTGTTCGAGAGCCGCGAGCGGCTGGACGCGTACGTGGCCGCGCTGCAGGCGGTGATCGACCGGCACGACGTGCTGCGCTCGTCGGTTGCGTGGGAGGGGCTGCGCGAGCCGGTGCAGGTGGTGTGGCGCCGGGCGAAGCTGGAGGTGGTCGAGGTCGAGCTGGAGCCCGGCGAGGGCGACGCCGCCCGGCGCCTGTGGACTTGGGTCGCGCCGCTGCGGCGGCGGATGGACCTGCGCCGCGCGCCGCTCATCCGCCTGTACGCCGCGCGCGGCGAGGACGGCGGCTGGGTGCTGCTGGACCAGCTTCACCACGTGGTGGCCGACCACGTGACCAAGGAGGCGCTGGAGGACGAGATCCACGCGCACCTGGCCGGCCGCGGGGGCGAGCTTCCCGAGCCGATCGCCTTCCGCGACCACGTGGCGCGCGCGCGGATGCGGGTGACGCAGGCCGAGCACGAGGCGTTCTTCGGCGCGCTGCTGGGCGACGTGGAAGAGCCGACGGCGCCGTTCGGGCTGGCGGACGCCTGGGGCGACGGGCTGGACCTGGACGAGGGCGTGCTGGCGGTGGACCCCGCGCTCGCCATCCGCCTGCGCGACCGCGCGCGGCGGCTGGGCGTGAGCGCCGCCAGCTTCTGCCACGTGGCGTGGGCGCAGGTGCTGGCGCGCGTCTCCGGCCGCGACGACGTGGTGTTCGGCACCGTGCTCTTCGGCCGCATGCAGGGCGGCGAGGGCGCCGACCGCGTGCTGGGGCCGTTCATGAACACCCTCCCCTTCCGCGTGCGCGTGGGCGCCGAGCGGGCGGAGGGCGGCGTGCTGGCCACGCACCGGCAGCTGGCCGGGCTGCTGCGCCACGAGAACGCGTCGCTGGCGCTGGCGCAGCGCTGCAGCCGGGTGGAGGCGCCGGCGCCGCTGTTCACCGCGCTGCTGAACTACCGCCACAGCCGCGCGCTGGGCGAGCAGACGCCCGCCCAGGCCGGGCTCCCCGAGGGGATCCGGCGCCTGCGCATGCTGACGCGCAACAGCTACCCGCTCACCCTGAACGTGGACGACCGCGGCGAGTCGCTGTCGTTCAAGGTCTTCGCCCCCGCGTCCGTCGGCCCCGGCCGCGTGTGCGCGCTGGTGGAGCGCGCGCTGGCCGGGCTGGTGGACGCGCTGGAGACGGCGCCCGAGCGCCCGCTGCGCGCCATCGAGGTGCTCCCCGAGGCGGAGCGCCGGCAGGTGGTGGAGGGATGGAACGCGACCGCCGCGGAGTATCCCCATGCCGCCTGTCTCCACCACCTCTTCGAGGCGCAGGTGGAGCGGACGCCGGACGCGCTCGCGCTGACCTTCGAGGGCGATTCGATCACCTACCGCGAGCTGAACGCCCGGGCGAACCGCATCGCGCATCACCTGGTGGCGCGCGGCGTGGGGCCGGACGTGCGCGTGGGCCTCTGCGTCGAGCGGAGCCTGGAGATGATGGCCGGGCTGCTGGGCGTGCTGAAGGCGGGCGGCGCCTACGTCGCGCTGGACCCCGAGTATCCCGAGGAGCGGCTGCGCTACATGCTGGTGGACAGCGAGCCCGCCGTCCTCCTCACCTGCGGCGCGTCGGCGGACCGCTTCGGCGGGCTCGGCGTTCCCGTCGTGGCGCTGGACCGCGACGCGGCGGCGTGGTCGCATCTCCCGGAGACGAATCCGGAGCGCGCGGTCACCCCGAACCACCTGGCGTACCTCATCTACACCTCGGGGTCGACGGGCCAGCCCAAGGGGGTAATGGTCGAGCACCGCGCGATCGTGAACGTCCTCGCCTGGATGAACGCGGCGTGGCGGCTGGATTCGACCGACGTGGTGCTGCAGAAGACGCCGTACAGCTTCGACGCCTCGCTCCGCGAGCTGATCCCGGCGCTGCTGGTCGGCGCGCGGATGGTGGTCGCCCGTCCCGGCGGCCACCGCGACGCGCGCTACATGCTGGAGACGATCCGCCGCGAGCGCGTGACGACGCTGCACTTCGTCCCCTCGATGCTGCAGGTGCTGGTGCAGGAGGCGGACTTCGGCGAGTGCACCCACCTGAAGCGCGTGGTCTGCGGCGGCGAGGCGCTGCCGCCGGAGCTGGTGAAGCGCTTCCACCAGCATCTCCCCGACACGCGCCTCTACAACGTCTACGGGCCGACCGAGGCCGCGGTGGACGTCACCGAGTGGAGCTGCGCCGCCGGCGACGAGCGCGACCGCATCCCCATCGGCCACCCGATGGCGAACGTGCGGATGTACGTGCTGGACGGCGACGCGCAGCCGGTGCCCGCCGGCGTGGTCGGCGAGCTGTACATCGGCGGCGTGCAGGTGGCGCGGGGATACCGGAACCGCCCCGAGCTGACGGCGGAGCGCTTCGTGGCCGACCCGTTCTCGGGCGAGGCGGGCGCGCGCCTCTACCGCACGGGCGACCTGGGCCGCTGGCTGGCGGACGGGGCGATCGAGGTGATGGGGCGCGCCGACGCGCAGGTGAAGGTGCGCGGCTTCCGCATCGAGCTGGGCGAGATCGAGTCGCGCCTGATCGATCATCCCCAGATCCGCGAAGCGGTCGTCATCGCCCGCGAGGACTCGCCCGGCGACCGGCGCCTCGTGGCCTACTACGTGGCGGACGGGGCCGTCGATGCCGACGCGCTGCGGGCGCACCTGGCCGAGCGGCTGCCCGAGTACATGGTCCCCGCGGCCTGCCTGGCGCTGGACGAGCTGCCGCGCACGCCCAACGGCAAGCTGGACCGCCGCGCCCTTCCCGCGCCCGAGGACGACGCCTTCGCGCGCCGCGGCTTCGAGGCGCCGCAGGGGGAGACCGAGGAGGCGCTGGCGGAGATCTGGTGCCAGGTGCTGGGCGTGGAGCGCGTGGGGCGGTGGGACAACTTCGCCGAGCTGGGCGGCCACTCGCTGCGGGCGATGATGGTGGCCGGGCGGATGCGCAAGCGCGGGCTGCACGCCGAGGTCAGCGCGCTCTTCACCACCACCTCGCTGGCCGAGCTGGCGGGGGTGGTGAGGAGCAAGTCGAGCGACGTGGCCGTCCCCGCCAACCGCATCCCCACGCCGTGCACCGCCATCACCCCGGCCATGCTCCCGCTGGTGGAGCTGGGGCAGGGGGAGATCGACCGGGTCGTCGCGGGCGTCGAGGGCGGCGCGGCCAACGTGCAGGACATCTACCCGCTGGCCCCGCTGCAGGAGGGGATCCTCTTCCACCACCTGCTGGCCGCGGAGGGCGATCCGTATCTCCTCGCCGTCGTGTACGGCTTCGACACGCGCTGGCGGCTGGACGCGTACCTGGGCGCGCTGCAGGCGGTGATCGACCGCCACGACGTGCTGCGGACGGCGGTGATGTGGGAAGGGCTGCGCGAGCCGGTGCAGGTGGTCTGCCGCCGCGCCGTGCTCCCCGTCGAGGAAGTGGAGCTGGAGGGGGAGGGCGATGCCGTCCGCCGGCTGTACGACCGCTTCGACCCGCGGCTGCACCGGCTGGACGTGCGCCGCGCGCCGATCATGCGCGCCGTGGTGGCCCGCGACGAAGCGCGCGGACGCTGGCTGCTGCTGGTGCTGCGCCACCACCTGGTGAGCGACCACCAGGCGCAGGAAGTCCTGCAGGCCGAGGTGGAGGCGCACCTGCTGGGGCGCGCGGCCTCGCTCCCCGCACCGCTGCCGTTCCGCGACTACGTGGCGCAGGCGCGCCTGGGCGTGAGCCGCGCCGAGCACGAGGCGTACTTCCGCAAGCTGCTGGCGGACGTGGACGAGCCCACCGCGCCGTTCGGGCTGCTGGACGTGCGCGGCGACGGCTCGGGCGTGGCCGAGGCCCGTCTCCCGGTGGACGGGAAGCTCGCCGCGACGCTGCGCGACCGCGCGCGGAAGCTGGGCGTGAGCGCGGCCGCCCTCTGCCACGTGGCGTGGGCGCAGGTGCTCGCCCGCGTCTCCGGCCGCGACGACGTGGTGTTCGGCACCGTGCTCTTCGGCCGGATGAAGGGCGGCGAGGGCGCGGACCGCGTGCTCGGGCTCTTCAACAACACCCTCCCCGTCCGCGTGCGCGTGGCGGACGAGGGCGCCGAGGCCGCCGTGCGCGGCGCGCACCGGCAGCTGGCCGAGCTGCTGCGCCACGAGCACGCCTCGCTGGCGCTGGCGCAGCGCTGCAGCGGGGTGGAGGCCCCGGCGCCGCTCTTCACCGCGCTGCTGAACTACCGCCACAGTGGCGGCGGGGCGGGGAAGGCGGCACGTGCCTCGGACTTCGAGCCGATCTACGGCGTCGGCCGCACCAACTATCCGCTCACCCTGTCGGTGGACGACCGCGGCGAGGCGCTGTCGCTGACCTCCGTAGCCCCCGCGTCGGTGGGCGCGGACCGCGTCTGCGCGATGATGCACCGCGCGCTGGAAGGGCTGGCCGAGGCGCTGGAGACGGCGCCCGCGCGGCCGCTGGCCCGCGTGGACGTCCTCCCCGCCGCCGAGCGCCGCGCCGCCCTCGAGGCGCGCAACGCAACCGAGGCCGCGTATCCCGGCGCCTGCGTGCACGAGCTGGTCGAGGCGCAGGCCGCGCGGACGCCGGACGCCGTTGCCCTCGTCTTCCACGGGGAGCAGGTGACGTACGGCGAGCTGAACGCGCGCGCCAACCGCCTCGCACATGCGCTGATCGCGCGCGGCGTGGGGGCGGACGTGCGGGTGGCCGTCTGCGCGGAGCGCGGGGTGGAGATGATGGTGGCCCTGCTCGCCGTGCTGAAGGCGGGCGGCGCCTACGTCCCGCTCGATCCCGCGTACCCGGCGGACCGCGTCGGCTACGTCCTCCGCCACGGCGCGCCCGCGGTGGTGCTCACCCAGGCATCGCTGTCGGACCGTTTCGGGGGGATGGAGATCCCCGTCTTCCGGCTGGACGCGGACGCGGGGACGTGGGCCGATCTGTCCGCGGCGAACCCGGCGCGCGGGCGGGTGCGGCCCGGGAACCTGGCGTACGTCATCTACACCTCCGGCTCCACGGGCGAGCCGAAGGGGGTGATGAACACGCACGGGGGCGTGGTGAACCTCCTCGCGTCGATCGGCGGGACGGTCGGGATGACGCCCGCCGATCGTCTCATCGCCGTCACCACCATCTCCTTCGACATCTCCGTCCTGGAGCTCTTCCTCCCGCTGGTCACCGGCGCGCGGGTGGAGCTGCTGGACCGCGCCTCGTCGGCCGACCCGGAGGCGCTGATGCGCGCCATCGCCGCGGGCGGGGCGACGGTGATGCAGGCCACGCCCGCGACCTGGCGGATGCTGGTGGACGCCGGGTGGGAGGGCGATGCGAATCTCCGCGCCCTCTGCGGCGGCGAGGCGCTGCCGGCCGAGCTGGCCGCGCGGCTGCGCGAGCGGGTCGGCGCACTGTGGAACGTGTACGGGCCGACGGAGACCACCATCTGGTCGTCGGTGCAGCCGGTGGACGCGGACGGCTCCCTCTCCACCGCTTCGGTGGCGATCGGCGGGCCGCTGGCGAACACGCGCTTCTATCTCCTGGACCGACGCGGCGAGCCGGTGCCGGCCGGGGTGGCGGGCGAGCTGTACATCGGCGGCGCGGGCGTGGCGCGGGGATACCTCGGCCGCCCGGCGCTCACCGCCGAGCGCTTCGTCCCCGATGCGTTCGCGTCCACGCCCGGCGCGCGGATGTACCGCACGGGCGACCTCGCGAGATGGTGCGAAAGTGCGAAAGTGCGTGAGTGCGGAAGTACGTCCTCCGCGCGCGATGGACGCACTGCCGCACTCCCGCACTCACGCACTTCGGTTCTGGAGTTCCTGGGCCGCAACGACTTCCAGGTAAAGGTCCGCGGCTTCCGCATCGAGCTGGGCGAGATCGAGGCGCGCCTGGCCGCCTTCCCCGGCATCCGCGAGGCCGTGGTGGTGGCGCGCGAGGACGTGCCGGGCGACCGGCGCCTCGCCGCCTACTTCGTGGGCGAGGGGGAGACCGAGGCGCTGCGGGCGCATCTCGCCGCCGCGCTGCCGGAGTACATGGTGCCCGCGGCGTACGTCAGGATGGACGCGTTCCCGCTGACGCCCAACGGCAAGCTGGACCGCCGCGCGCTCCCCGCGCCCGAGGGTGACGCGTTCGCCGCGCGCGAGTGGGAGGCGCCGGTGGGCGAGACCGAGTCGGCGCTGGCGGAGATCTGGGCCGAGGTTCTGGGGGCCGATCGGGTCGGCCGCCGCGACGGCTTCTTCGAGCTGGGCGGCCACTCGCTGGTGGCCGTGCGGATGATCTCGCGCGTGCGGCAGGTGCTGGGGGTAGAGGCCGCGCTCGGCGAGCTCTTCGACCGCCCGACGCTGGCCGAGTTCGCGCGGACGCTGGACGCCGCCGCGCGCGCCGATCTGCCGCCCATCGGGCGCGCGGACCGCGGCGCGGCGCTGCCGCTGTCGCACGCGCAGCAGCGGCTCTGGTTCCTGGAGCAGCTGGGCGACCTGGGCCCCGCGTACCACGTCCGCAGCCGCGTGCGGCTGCGCGGCGAGCTGGACCGCACCGCCCTGGTCCGCGCGCTGGACCGCATCGCCGAGCGCCACGAGGCGCTGCGCACCACCTTCGCCGGGAACGATGGCGAGCCGGAGCAGCGCATCGCCCCCGTCTCCGACGCGCGCTTCCCCCTGCGCGAGCACGACCTGCGCGAGCACGGCGACGCGGAGCAGATGCTGGACCGGCTGATGGCCGACGAGGCCACGGCGGCGTTCGACCTGTCGCGCGGGCCGCTGGCGCGCGCCCGGCTGATCCGCCTGGCGGACGACGACCACGTGCTGCTGGTGACCCTGCACCACGCCGTCTCCGACGCGTGGTCGATGGGCGTGCTGACCGACGAGCTGGGCGCGCTGTACGCCGCCTTCCGCCGCGGCGAGCGCGACCCGCTCGCCCCGCTGCCGGTGCAGTACGCCGACTACGCGGCCTGGCAGCGGCGCTGGGTGGACGGCGGCGCCGTCCGCGCGCAGGCGGACTACTGGAAGGCCACGCTCGCGGGCGCGCCGGAGCTGCTGGAGCTGCCGCTTGACCACGCACGCCCGGCGCGGCAGGACCACGCCGGGGCGACGCTGCCGCTGGAGCTGGACGAGGCGCTGACGGCGGGGGTGAAGGCGCTCGCCCGCCGCCACGGCGCCACGCCGTTCATGGCGCTGATGGCCGCCTGGGCCACGGTGCTGGCCCGGCTGTCGGGACAGCACGACGTGGTGATCGGCACGCCCACGGCCAACCGCGGGCGGCGCGAGGTGGAGGGGCTGATCGGCTTCTTCGTGAACACGCTGGCGCTGCGCGTCGACCTCTCCGATTCGCCGTCCGTCGCCACGCTGCTGGGGCGGGTGAAGGCGCGGGCGCTGGAGGCGCAGCAGAACCAGGACATCCCCTTCGAGCAGGTGGTGGAGCTGGTGCAGCCCGCCCGCTCGCTGGCGCACAGCCCGGTCTTCCAGGTGATGTTCGCCTGGCAGAGCGCGCCGCGCGGCACGCTGCAGCTTCCCGGGCTGGAGCCCGCGGCGCTCCCGGGCGCCACGCTGGCGACGTCGAAGTTCGACCTGTCGCTGCAGCTGCGCGAGGCGGACGGCCGCATCGTGGGCGGGATGGAGTACGCGACGTCGCTCTTCGAGGCGGCCACGGTGGAGCGGATCGCCGGCTACCTCCGCCGCGCGGTGGCCGAGATGGTGGCCGACGACCCCCGCCCCGCGGAGCGGCTGGCGCTGGTGCCCGAGGACGAGCGCTGGCGGGTGCTGCACACGTGGAACGCGACCGCCGCGTCCTACCCCAGCTGGTCCGCGGTGCACGAGCTGTTCGAGGCGCGGGCGAAGCGCACGCCGGCCGCCGCCGCCATCGTGGACGGCGCCGCGACGGTGACGTACGCGGAGCTGAACGCTCGCGCGAACCGCCTCGCGCACCACCTCGCCGCCCGCGGCGTCGGCGCGGGGACGCGCGTGGCGATCCTGCTGCCGCGCTCCGCGGAGCTGGTCGCCGCGGAGCTGGCGGTGCTGAAGGCGGGCGCCGCGTACGTCCCGCTCGATGCGACGTATCCCGCCGAGCGCATCGCCTTCATGGTCGCGGACAGCGGCTGCGGCGTGCTGCTCAGCCAGTCGGGCGAGCAGGTTCCGCATCTCCCGAACGTCGAGCGCATCGACATCGACCGCGTGGTCGATGGGGATACGGAGAACCTCCGCATCACCAGCGGCGGCGAGTCCGTCGCCTACGTGATGTACACGTCGGGATCGACCGGCGAGCCGAAGGGGGTGATGGTTCCGCATCGCGCCATCACGCAGCTGGTGATGACGAACGGCTTCGCGGACCTGGATGCGGACGATCGCGTCGCCCTCGCCTCGAACCCGGCGTTCGACGCGGCGACGATGGAGGTTTGGGGGCCGCTGCTGAACGGCGGCCGCATCGTCGTCGTGCCGCAGGACGTGCTGCTCGATCCGGAGGCGTACGGCACGCTGCTGGTCAACCAGGGCGTGACGACGATCCTCATCACCCCCGTGCTGTTCAACCATTACGCGCGGGTCATCCCCGTCGCGCTCGCGGGCTTGAAGCAGATCCTCACCGGCGGCGACAAGGCCGATCCGGCGGCGTACGCGCGGGTGCTGGCCGAGCGCGGCCGCGTCACCATCTACAACTGCTATGGGCCGACGGAGACGACCTGCTTCTCCATCGCCCACGATGTCGTGGGGGTGACGGAGGATACGCGCGTCGTCCCGATCGGTCGGCCGAAGGGGAACACCCGCGTCTACGTCCTCGACGCGGCATGCGAGCCGGTGCCGACCGGCGCCGTCGGCGAGCTGTACGTCGGCGGGCACGGCGTGGCGCTGGGATACTGGAACCGCGCGGACCTCACCGCCGAGCGCTTCGTCTCCGATCCGTTCGGCGGCGAGCCCGGCGCGCGTCTCTACCGGACCGGCGACCTCGTCCGCTGGAAGGCGGATGGCAGGCTGGAGTTCGTGGGGCGCAACGACTTCCAGGTGAAGGTGCGCGGCTTCCGCATCGAGCTGAGCGAGATCGAGTCGCGCCTGGCCGAGCACGCCGCCGTCCGCGAATCCGTCGTCGTGGCGCGCGAGGACGGGCCGGGCGACAAGCGGCTCGTCGCCTACTTCGTGGGCGAGGAGGCGGACGTGGACGCGCTGCGGGCGCATCTCGCCGAGCGCCTCCCCGAGTACATGGTTCCCGCCGCGTACGTGCGGCTGGAGGCGATGCCGCGCACGGGGACGGGGAAGGTGGACCGCCGCGCGCTTCCCGCGCCCGAGGGCGACGCCTACGCCCGGCGCGGCTACGAGGCGCCCGAGGGCGAGACCGAGACGATCCTGGCCCGGCTGTGGAGCGAGGTGCTGGGCGTGGAGCGGGTGGGGCGGCACGACCACTTCTTCGAGCTCGGCGGCCATTCGCTGATGGCCAGCAAGCTGGTGCCCCGCATCAAGCAGCACATGGAGGTGGACGTCGCGCTGGGCGACGTCTTCGAGCACCCCGTGCTCTGGCAGCTCGCGAACGCGATCCTGGACGCGCAGCTGGCCCAGTTCAGCGCGATCGACATCGCCAACCTGACGGCGCTGGTCCGCCCGGCACCCGTGACCTGATCCACCGGCGCGCCCGGACCCAGCAGACCTCGAACCCGTCCGCCTGAACGCAGAGCGGGCCCGGCCCCGGCCGGCGCCCGCCCCCGCCGGCGGCGGAAAACCGACGAACATCGCAGCGCGGCTCGCGCGACCGCCCCACCGGCGGCCGCGGAGCGCCGCGCCCGTACCCGCACAACGGCTCCAAAAGCAGATGACGGCCACCCTGACGATCGCCGAACGTGAACGGCTCCTGAAGCTGGCGCGCGCCGCCAACCTGGAGCGCAGCTGGTCGCAGCTGTCCCCGATCGAGCCGGTGGACCGCGGCGGGCGGCTGGCGCTGTCGTTCGCGCAGCAGCGGCTGTGGTTCCTGGACCGCCTGAGCGAGCTGCGCGGCGCCTACCACATGACGGCGCGGCTGCGGATGCGCGGCCGGCTGGACCGCGACGCGCTGGGGCGCGCGCTGGACGGCGTGGTCGCGCGCCATGAGCCGCTGCGCACGGTTTTCCGCGTCGAGCACGAGGAGCCGGAGCAGCACATCGCCCCGGCGGCCGGGGCCGCGTTCGCCGTCACCGACCACGACATCTCGGCGCACCCCGACGCCGCGGCCGAGCTGGAGCGGCTGATGGCCGAGGAGGCCGCGCGCCCGTTCGACCTGGCGCGCGGGCCGCTCATCCGCGGCCGCCTGGTGCGGCTGGCCGAGGACGACCACGTGCTCCTCATCGCCATGCACCACATCGTCTCCGACGGGTGGTCGGTGGGGGTGCTGATCGACGAGATGGCCACGCTCTACGGCGCCTTCCTGCGCGGCGAGGGCGATCCCCTCCCCCCGCTTTCCGTGCAGTACGCCGACTACGCGGCGTGGCAGCGGCGCTGGGTGAACGACCAGGTGCTGCAGGCGCAGGGCGAGTACTGGAAGCGCACGCTGGCCGGCGCCCCCGAGCTGCTGGAGCTGCCCAAGGACCACGCGCGTCCGGCGCGGCAGGACCACGCCGGCGGCCTGGTCCGCGTGGAGCTGGACGAGGCGCTGACGGCGGGGCTGAAGGCGCTCGGCCAGCGCCACGGCACCACGCTGTTCATGACGCTGCTGGCGGGGTGGTCGGTCGTCCTCGGCCGCCTCTCGGGCCAGCACGAGGTGGTCATCGGCACGCCGACCGCCAACCGCAACCGCGCCGAGGTGGAGCGGCTGATCGGCTTCTTCGTGAACACGCTGGCGCTGCGGGTCGATCTCGGCCACTCGCCGACCGTCGCCGAGCTGCTGGCGCGGGTGAAGGCGCGGGCGCTGGAGGCGCAGCAGAACCAGGACATCCCGTTCGAGCAGGTAGTGGAGCTGGTCGAGCCGGCGCGGTCGCTCGCGCACAACCCGGTGTTCCAGGTGATGTTCGCCTGGCAGAACGTCCCCCGGTCGGCGCTGCAGCTCCCCGGGCTGGAGGTGACGCCGGAGGGCTCGGCGCGCGTGACCGCCAAGTTCGACCTGTCGCTGGAGATGTCGGAGCAGGCGGGGCGCATCGTGGGCGGGCTGGAGTACGCCACCTCGCTGTTCGAGGCGGCCACGGTGGAGCGCTACGTGGGCTACCTCCGCCGCGTGCTGGAGGAGATGGTGGAGGACGACCAGCGCCCGCTGGAGCGGCTCGACCTCCTCCCCGCGTCCGAGCGCCGTCTTCTCCTCGACGACTGGAACCGCAGCCAGGCCGCGTATCCCGCCGCCTGCATGCAGGACCTGGTGGAGGCGCAGGCCGCGCGCACGCCGGACGCCGTCGCCGTGCTGCACGGCGAGCGCTCGCTGACCTACGCGGAGCTGAACGCGGCGGCCAACCGCCTCGCCCGCCACCTCCGCGCGCTCGGCGTCGGGCCGGACGCGCGCGTCGCCATCTGCGCCGAGCGGGGGCTGGAGCTGGTCCCCGCGCTCCTCGCGGTGCTGAAGGCGGGCGGCGCCTACGTCCCCCTCGACCCGCAGTATCCGGAGGACCGGCTGCGCTACATGCTGGAAGACAGCGCCCCCGCCGTCGTCCTCACCCACGCCGCGCCCGCCGGCTTCTTCGACGGCGTGGAGATCCCCGTCGTCGACCTCGCCGACGCGTCCGCGTGGGCGGCGATGCCGGAGACGAATCTCCATCGCGGGGAGACGGGGCTCACCCCGCGCCACCTGGCGTACGTCATCTACACCTCCGGCTCGACCGGACGGCCCAAGGGGGTGATGATCGCGCACGAGAACGCCGCCAACTTCATGCACTGGGCGGCGGACTCGTTCGGGTTCGGAAAGCTGGAGCGGACCCTCTTCTCCACCTCGCTGAACTTCGACCTGCACGTCTTCGAGACCTTCGTGCCGCTGGGCGCGGGGGCGGCGCTGCGCGTGGTGCGCGACGCGCTGGAGCTGCTGCACGCCGAGGGCGACGCTGCGCCGGCGGACGATGTCGTGCTGGTGAACACCGTTCCGTCCGCGATGAAGGCGCTGGTGGAGTCCGGCCGCGTGCCGGCCTCGGTGCGCACGGTGAACCTGGCCGGCGAGCCGCTGAAGCAGGCGCTGGCCGAGCGCATCTTCGCGGGAACGGGGATCGACCGGCTGTGCAACCTGTACGGCCCGTCGGAGACCACCACGTACTCGACGTGGGTGGAGATGCGGCGCGAGAACGGCTTCGCCCCGCACATCGGCCGCCCCGTGGCCAACACCAGCATCTACGTGCTGGACGCCGCGGGCGACCCCGTCCCCATCGGCGTCGTGGGCGAGCTGTACATCGGCGGGCGCGGCGTGGCGCGGGGTTACCTGGGCCGCCCGGAGCTGACGGCCGAGCGCTTCGTGGCCGACCCGTTCGCGGCCGACGCCGGCGCGCGGATGTACCGCACCGGCGACCTGGCGCGCTGGCTCCCCGACGGGAACCTGGAGTTCCTGGGGCGCAACGACGCGCAGGTGAAGGTGCGCGGCTACCGCATCGAGCTGGGCGAGATCGAGGCGCGGCTGGTGGAGCACGCCGCCGTGCGCGAGGCGGTCGTGATGGCGCGCGAGGACGGCACCGGCGACAAGCGCCTGGTGGCCTACGTGGTCCCCGACTGGGAGCGCGTGGACGAGGCCTCGGCCGCGGCGAGCGAGCCGGCGGAAGGGGAGGGCGACGGCTGGGAGGCCGAGCACCAGGACGACTGGAAGCTCACCTGGGAGTACACCTACGGCGACGAGCGGGTGGAGGAGGGCGATGCCCGCTTCAACATCGTCGGCTGGAACAGCAGCTACACCGGCCAGCCCGTGCCTGCCGAGGAGATGCGCGAGTGGGTGGATGCCACCGTGGCCCGCATCGCCTCGCTGGCCCCGCGCCGCGTGCTGGAGATGGGGTGCGGCACCGGTCTCCTCCTCTCGCGCGTGGCGCCCGGCTGCGAGCGCTACGTGGGCGCCGACTTCTCCGCGAAGGCGGTGAAGAGCGTGGAAGGCCTCCGCGCCGCGCGTCCCGAGCTGGCGCACGTGGAGCTGATGGAGCGCACGGCCGACGACTTCAGCGGCTTCGAGGCGGGCTCGTTCGACACCGTGGTCATCAACTCCGTGGTCCAGTACCTCCCCAGCGCCGAGTACCTGCAGCGCGTGCTGGACGGCGCGGTGCGCGTCGTCGCGCCGGGCGGGCGCATCTTCATCGGCGACGTGCGCGACCTGCGGCTGCTGGGCGCCTTCCACACCGCGGTGGAGACCTACCGCTCGCCCCCCGGGCGCACGCTGGCCGACTGGCGCGACCGCGCCGAGCAGGCGCAGGCGCAGGAGGCCGAGCTGGCCGTCGATCCCGCCTTCTTCTGGTCGCTGGGGCGCGAGGTCCCCGGTGTGGCGCGGGTGGAAACGCTGCAGAAGCGCGGCCGCTTCCGCAACGAGCTGACCGAGTTCCGCTACGACGTGGTCGTGCACGTGGGGGATGACGATCAGGATGCGTCCGCCGAGTCCGCGTGGCTGGACTGGGAGGTGGAGCGGCTGACGGTGGACTCGCTCCGCGCGCGGCTGGAGCGCGCGGACGGCGACGTGCTGGTGGTGCGCGAGATCCCCAACGCCCGCGTGGCCTCGGCGCTCCGGCAGCTGGAGATCCGCCGCGACCCCGGCGGCGTGCAGACGGTGGACGAGGTGCGCGCGCTGGCGACGGAGAACGGCGCGGATCCCGAGGCGCTCTGGCTCGCGGCCGAGCAGCTGGGGTGGACGGTGGAGATCCGCCTGGCCGACGCCGGCGACGCGGGGCGCATGGACGCGCGCTTCACCCGCGGCGCCGATGCTCCGCGCCGCGGCTTCCCCTCGCGCGCCCGCCGCGAGCGGCGCGAGCTGGTGACGTACGCGACGGACCCGCTGCGCGGGCGGCGGACGCGCGCGCTGGTGCCGCGGCTGCGCGAGCACCTGGGCGGGCGCCTGCCCGACTACATGGTTCCCGCGTCGTACGTGGCGCTGGAGGCGATGCCGCTGACGCCCAACGGCAAGGTGGACCGCCGCGCGCTTCCCGCGCCCGAGGGCGAGGCCCTGCTGCGCCGCGCCTTCGAGCCGCCCGTGGGCGAGGCCGAGGTGGCGCTGGCCGAGATCTGGTCCGAGGTGCTGGGCGTGGAGGGCGTGGGGCGCCGCGACAACTTCTTCGAGCTGGGCGGCCACTCGCTGCTGGCCGTGCGCCTCATCGAGCGCATGCGCCGCCGCGGGATGCACGCCGAGGTGCAGGTGCTCTTCGCCAGCCCCACCCTGGCCGAGCTGGCCGCGGCGGTGGGCGGCGAGTCGCTGGAGGTGGCCGTTCCGCCCAACCTCATCCCCGCGGGGTGTGGCTCGATCACGCCGGAGATGCTGACGCTGGCGGAGCTCACGCAGCGGGAGATCGACGGGATCGTGGCGCGCGTGGACGGCGGCGCGGCGAACGTGCAGGACATCTACCCGCTGGCCCCGCTGCAGGAGGGGATCCTCTTCCACCACCTGACCGCGGCCGAGGGCGACCCGTACCTGATGTCGGGCCTCTACCGCTTCGACGCGCGCGAGCGGCTGGACGCCTTCGTGGGCGCGCTGCAGCGGGTGATCGACCGGCACGACATCCTGCGCACCAGCGTGGTGTGGGACGGGCTGCGCGAGCCGGTGCAGGTCGTCTGGCGCAGCGCGCGGCTGGCGGTGGTGGAGGTCGATCTCGACCCGAACGAGCCCGACGCGGCGCGGGCGCTGTGGGCGCGCTTCGACCCGCGCCACACGCGGCTGGACCTGGCGCGCGCGCCCATGATGCGGGTGCACGTGGCCCGCGACCGCGAGAGCGGCCGCTGGGTGATGCTCCTTCTTCTCCACCACCTGCTGAACGACCACACCACGCTGCAGGTGCTGCACGCCGAGGTCGAGGCGTTCGTCTCCGGCCGCGCGGACCGGCTGGGCGAGGCGCTGCCGTTCCGCAACTTCGTGGCGCAGGCGCGCCTGGGGGTGAGCCGCGCCGAGCACGAGGCGTACTTCCGCGAGCTGCTGGGCGACGTGGACGAGCCCACCGCGCCCTTCGGCCTGCTGGACGTGTGGGGCGACGGCTCGGGGACGCGCGACGCGCGGCTGCCGGTGGACGGCGCGCTGGCCGGGCGGCTGCGCGAGCGCGCCCGCAAGCTGGGGGTGAGCGCGGCCAGCGTCTGCCACGTGGCCTGGGCCCAGGTGCTGGCGCGCGTCTGCGGACGCCCGGACGTGGTGTTCGGCACCGTGCTCTTCGGGCGGATGCAGGCCGGCGAGGGGTCGGACCGGGTGCTGGGGCCGTTCATCAACACCCTTCCCGTGCGCCTGCGGGTGGGCGCGGAGGGCGCCGAGGCCGCCGTGCGCGACGCGCACCGCCAGCTCGCGCGGCTGCTGCGGCACGAGCACGCGTCGCTGGCGCTGGCGCAGCGCTGCAGCGGCGTGCAGGCGCCGGCGCCGCTCTTCACCGCCATGCTGAACTTCCGCCACACGCGGAAGCTGGAGGCCGCCGGCGAGCCCGTCCGCTCGCGCGAGGGGATGACGCACCTGCAGGGCGAGGAGCGCACCAACTATCCGTTCACGCTCTCGGTGGACGACCTGGGCGAGGGCTTCGCGCTGAAGGCGTACGCCCCCGCGTCGGTGGGCCCCGAGCGCGTGTGCGCGATGATGCACCGCGCGCTCGAGGGGCTGGTCGAGGCGCTGGAGATGGCCCCCGGGCGCCCCGTCGGCCGCATCGCCGTGCTGCCGGACGCGGAGCGCCGCCAGGTGGTCGAGGGATGGAACGCGACGGACGCGGAGTATCCGAGCACGGCCTGCCTGCACCATCTCTTCGAGGCGCAGGTGGAGCGCACGCCGGATGCTGCGGCGCTCACGTTCGAGGGCGATTCGATCACCTACCGCGAGCTGAACGCCCGCGCCAACCGCCTCGCGCATCACCTGATCGCGCGCGGCGTGGGGCCGGACGTACGCGTGGGGCTGTGCGTGGAGCGGAGCCTTGAGATGATGGTCGGGCTGATCGGCATCCTGAAAGCGGGCGGCGCCTACGTCGCGCTTGATCCCGAGTATCCCGAGGAGCGGCTGCGTTACATGCTGGGGGATAGCGAGCCCGCCGTCCTCCTCACCAACGGTGCCGCGAGCGACCGCTTCGGCGGCGTCGGCGTCCCCGTCGTCGCGCTGGATCGCGATGCGGCGATGTGGGCGGATCAGCCGGAGACGAATCCGGAGCGCGCCGTCACCCCGAATCACCTCGCGTACCTCATCTACACCTCGGGATCGACCGGCCAGCCCAAGGGGGTGATGGTCGAGCACCGCAGCGTCGTGAACGTCCTCGCGTGGATGAACGCGTCGTGGCGGCTGGATTCGACCGACGTCGTGCTGCAGAAGACGCCGTACAGCTTTGACGCCTCGCTGCGCGAGCTGATTCCGGCGCTGCTGGTGGGCGCGCGGATGGTGATCGCGAGGCCCGGCGGGCACCGCGACCCGCAGTACATGCTGGAGACGATTCGCCGCGAGCGGGTGACGACGCTGCACTTCGTCCCCACGATGCTGGCGGTGCTGGTGCAGGAGCCGGAGTTCGCCGCGTCGTGCCCCGACCTGAAGCGCGTCGTCTGCGGCGGCGAGCCGCTGCCGGCGGAGCTGGTGAAGCGCTTCCATCAGCATCTACCCAACACGCAGCTCTTCAACGTCTACGGGCCGACCGAGGCCGCGGTGGACGTGACGGAGTGGAGCTGCGCGGCGGATGACGAGCGCGACCGCATCCCCATCGGCCGCCCGATGGCGAACGTGCGGATGTACGTGCTGGATGGTGACGGCCAGCCGGTGCCCGCGGGCGTCGTCGGCGAGCTGTACATCGGCGGCGTGCAGGTGGCGCGCGGCTACAACCATCGCCCCGAGATGACGGCGGAGCGCTTCGTCGCGGACCCGTTCTCGGGCGAGCCCGGCGCGCGTCTCTACCGCACCGGCGACCTCGGCCGCTGGCTTCCGGACGGCACCATCGAGGTGCTGGGGCGCGCCGACGCGCAGGTGAAGGTCCGCGGCTTCCGCATCGAGCTGGGCGAGATCGAATCTCGCCTGGCCGAGCATCCCCAGATCCGTGAGACCGTCGTCATCGCCCGCGAGGATTCGCCCGGCGACCGGCGCCTCGTCGCCTACTACGTCGCGGATGCGGCGATCGACGTCGACGGGCTCCGCGCGCACCTCGGCGAGCATCTTCCCGAGCACATGGTGCCGGCGGCGTACGTGGCGCTGGACGAGCTGCCGCGCACGCCCAACGGCAAGCTGGACCGCCGCGCCCTTCCCGCGCCCGAGGGCGACGCCTTCGCGCGCCGCGGCTTCGAGGCGCCCGAGAGCGAGACCGAGCAGGCGCTGGCCGAGATCTGGGCCGACGTGCTGGGCGTGCGCGACGTGGGCCGCCACGACCACTTCTTCGAGCTGGGCGGCCACTCGCTGCTGGCCGTGCAGGTCGTCTCCCGCGTCCGCCAGGTGCTGGGCATCGAGGCCGCGCTGGGCGACGTCTTCGACCGCCCGGTGCTGGCGGACCTCGCGCGGACGCTGGACGAGTCGGCGCGCGTGGAGCTGCCGCCGATCGAGCCGGCGGAGCGCGGCGGGGCGCTGCCGCTGTCGTTCGCGCAGCAGCGCCTGTGGTTCCTGGAGCAGCTGGGCGGAATGGGGAGCGCGTACCACATCCCCAAGGGCATGCGGCTGAAGGGCGAGCTGGACCGCGGCGCGCTGGTCCGCGCGCTGGAGCGCATCGTCGCGCGGCACGAGGCGCTGCGCACCACCTTCGCCGTGTCCGGCGGCGAGCCGGTGCAGCGCATCGCCCCCGCGGACGAGTGCGGCTTCGCCCTCGTCGAGCACGACCTCGCCGGTCGCGACGACCCGGAGGCCGAGCTGCGGCGCATCACCGCGCTGGAGGCGGGCGCGCCGTTCGACCTGGAAGACGGGCCGCTCGTGCGCGGGCGGCTGGTGCGGATGGCGGCGGACGACCACGTGCTCCTCATCACCCTGCACCACGTCGTTTCCGATGCGTGGTCCACCGGGGTGCTCATCGACGAGCTGGGCGCCCTCTACCGCGCCTTCCGCCGCGGCGAGGGCGACCCGCAGCCGCCGCTGCCGGTGCAGTACGCCGACTACGCCGCGTGGCAGCGCCGCTGGGTGCGGGGCGAGGTGCTGGAGGCGCAGGGCGCGTACTGGACGCGCGCGCTGGCCGGCGCCCCTGAGCTGCTGGAGCTGCCGGCGGACCGCCCGCGCCCGGCGCGGCAGGACCACGCCGGCTCGCTGGTGCGCGTGGAGCTGGACGAGGCGCTGACGGCGGCGCTCAAGTCGCTCAGCCGCCGCCACGGCACCACGCTGTACATGACGCTGATGGCCGGCTGGGCCGCGGTGCTGGCGCGCATGTCGGGCCAGCACGACGTGGTGATCGGCACGCCCACGGCCAACCGCGGCCGCCGCGAGATCGAGGGGTTGATCGGCTTCTTCGTGAACACGCTGGCGCTGCGCGTGGACCTCTCCGGCCGCCCGAGCGTCGCCGACCTGCTCCACCGGGTGAAGGCGCGCACGCTGGAGGCGCAGCAGAACCAGGACATCCCCTTCGAGCAGGTGGTGGAGCGGGTGCAGCCGGTGCGCAGCCTGGCCCACGCGCCGCTCTTCCAGGTGACCTTCGCCTGGCAGAGCCAGCGCCGCGAGCGGCTGTCGCTTCCCGGGCTGGAGCTGGCGCCGCTGCAGGGCGCCACGCCCGACACGGCCAAGTTCGACCTGGCCCTCTGGCTCTCCGAGGCCGACGGCCGGATCCGCGGGCGGCTGGAGTACGCCACCGCGCTCTTCGACGCGGCCACGGCCGAGCGCTTCGCCGCCTGCCTGCGCCGCGTGCTGGAGGCGATGGCGGAGGACGACCGCACGGCCGTCGACCGGCTGGACGTGCTCCCGGCGGACGAGCGCGCGCGGGTGCTGGAGGCGTGGAACGACACCGCGGCCGACTATCCCGCCGATGCCTGCGTGCACGAGCTGTTCGAGGCGCAGGCGGAGCGAACGCCGCACGCCGTCGCCGTCGAGGGCGAGCGTGCGGGCGATGCGCTGACGTACGCCGAGCTGAACGCGCGCGCCAACCGCCTCGCGCACCATCTCCGTTCGCGCGGAGTCGGCCCCGACGTGCGCGTGGGGCTGTGCATGGAGCGGTCGATGGAGATGATCGTCGCCCTGCTCGCCATCGTGAAGGCGGGCGGCGCGTACGTCCCGCTCGACCCGCAGTACCCGGCGGACCGCCTGCGCCACATGCTGGCCGACAGCCGTCCGGCCGTCGTCCTGACGCAGCGCGCGCTCGCCGGCCTCTTCGCCGACCCGCATCTCCCCGTCATCCCCGTGGATGGCGATGGAAGCGCGTGGGCGGACGAATCCCCGGCGAACCCGGCGCGCGGCGGGCTGACGCCCGAGCACCTGGTCTACGTCATCTACACCTCCGGCTCCACCGGCCTGCCCAAGGGGGTGATGAACCTCCACCGCAACCTGGTGAACCGGCTGGTGTGGGGTCAGCAGGCGTGGGCGATGGAGATGGGCGAGGCGGTGCTGCAGAAGACCTCGCTGGGCTTCGACGGCCACGTGCGCGAGATCTTCTGGCCGCTGATGGCGGGCGGGCGCGTCGTCCTCGCCTCGCCCGACGGCCACCGCGACCCGCGCTACCTGCTGGACGCCATCCGCGCCCGGGGAATCACCACGGTGAACCTCGTCCCCTCCATGCTGCAGCTGCTGGTGGAGGACGAGGATCTTGCGAGCTGCACGCACCTCCGCCGCGTCCTCTGCGGCGGCGAGGCGCTGCCGGCCGCGCTGCTGGCGCGCTTCCGCGAGCGCCTGCCGCACGTCGACATCCACAACCTCTACGGCCCGTCCGAGGCGGCGACGGCGCTCACGGCGCTCCGCTGCACGCCGGACGAGTCGCGCGCCACCGTGCCCGTCGGCCGCCCCACCGCCAACGTCCGCGCCTACGTGCTGGACGCCGAGGGGCAGCCGGTGCCCGCCGGCGTCACCGGCGAGCTGTACCTGGGCGGCGCCGGCGTGGCGCGCGGCTACCTGAATCGCCCCGGCCTGACCGCCGAGCGCTTCGTCCCCGACACGTTCGGCGGCGAGCCGGGGGCGCGGCTGTACCGCACGGGCGACCTGGCGAGATGGAAGGAAAGCGCGGAAGTGCGGGAGTGCGGAAGTGCGCTGGATCCGCGCGAAACCCAACGCACTGACGCACTCACGCACTCACGCACTGCGGTCCTGGAGTTCATCGGCCGCAACGACAGCCAGGTGAAGGTCCGCGGCTTCCGCGTGGAGCCGGGCGAGATCGAGGCGCGGCTGCTCGAGCATCCCTCGGTGCGCGAGGCGGTCGTCCTGGTCCGCGAGGACGCGCCCGGCGACCGGCGGCTCGTGGCCTACGTGGTCCCTGCGGACGCGGCGGACGCGGAGACGCTGCGCGCCCACGTGGCCGACCGTCTTCCCGACTACATGGTGCCCGCGGCGTTCGTGGCGATGGATGCGCTGCCGCTGACGCCCAACGGCAAGGTGGACCGCCGCGCCCTTCCCGCGCCCGGCGCCGACGCCTTCGCCCGCCGCGGGTGGGAGGCGCCGGACGGGGAGACGGAAACGGCGCTGGCGGAGATCTGGTCGGCGCTGCTGGGGATCGATCAGGTGGGCCGCAACGACCACTTCTTCGAGCTGGGCGGCCACTCGCTCCTGGCCAGCCGCCTGGTGCTCCGCATCCGCCAGCAGCTGGAGACGGAGATCGCCCTCCGCGACGTCTTCGAGGCGCCGGTGCTGGCCGAGCTGGCGCTGCGGGTGCTGGACGCGCAGCTGGCGCAGTTCGACCCCGAGGAGCTGGCCGCGCTGGGGCTGGACTGATCCACCCTCCGCCGCCGGGGGAAGCTTCTCCCGGCGGCGGTGACCCGCGTCCGCGCGGCGATCGACCCGAACACGAAATCGCACGGCCGCCGCCCGGACCCACCCTCCGGGCACGCCGGCCTGCTCCCTCTACGCAACGACTGCACTGCCATGAACCGCACGCTGACGGCCGCCGACCGCGAGAAGCTCCTGAAGAAGGCGCGCGCCGCCAAACTGGAGCGCAGCTGGCCCACGCTGGCCCCCATCGAGCCGGCCGACCGCGGCGGGCGCCTGGCGCTCTCGTTCGCGCAGCAGCGCCTCTGGTTCCTGGAGCAGCTGGGCGACATGGGCAGCACCTATCACGTGCGCCGCGCGCTGCGGCTGAAGGGCGAGCTGGACCGCGATGCCCTCGGCCGCGCGCTGGACCGCATCGTCGCCCGCCACGAGGCGCTGCGCACCACCTTCGCGGTGGTGGACGGCGAGCCGGAGCAGCGCATCCACGCCGACGGCGCGTTCCATCTCCGCGAGCACGACCTGCGGGGCGATGGCGATGCGGAAGCCGAGCTGCGGCGGCTGGCGGCGGAGGAATCCGAAGCGCCCTTCGACCTGGCGCGCGGGCCGCTCATCCGCGGGCGGCTGGTGCGCATGGGCGAGGCGGACCACGTCCTTCTCCTCACCCTGCACCACGTGGTCGCCGACGCGTGGTCGATGGGCGTGCTGGTGAACGAGCTTTCCGCGCTGTACGCCGCCTTCCGCGCCGGCGGCGCCGATCCGCTCCCCCCGCTTCCCGTGCAGTACGCCGACTACGCGGTGTGGCAGCGGAAGTGGGTGGACGGCGACGTCCTCCGCCAGCAGGGCGACTACTGGAAGACGGCGCTCGCCGGCGCCCCGGCGCTGCTGGAGCTGCCCACCGACCACCCCCGTCCCGCGCGGCAGGAGCACGCGGGCGCCACGGTGCCGGTGGAGCTGGACGAGGCGCTGACCGCGGCGGTGAAGGCGCTGGCGCAGCGCCACGGCACCACGCTGTTCATGACGCTGCTGGCCGCGTGGAGCGTGGTCCTCGCCCGCCTCTCCGGGCAGGGCGACCTGGTCCTCGGCACCCCGTCGGCCAACCGCGCGCGGCCGGAGATCGAGGGGCTGATCGGCTTCTTCCTGAACACCCTGGCGCTGCGGGTGGACCTCTCCGACGCGCCCACCGTGGCCGGGCTGCTGGCGCGGGTGAAGGACCGGGCGCTGGAGGCGCAGCAGAACCAGGACATCCCCTTCGAGCAGGTGGTGGAGCTGGTGCAGCCGGCGCGCAGCCTGGCGCACACGCCGGTCTTCCAGGTGATGTTCACCTGGGCCAACGCGCCGCGCAGCACGCTCTCGCTCTCCGGGCTGGAGCTCTCCTCCGTCGCCTCGGCGCAGCAGGAGACCGCCAAGTTCGACCTGTCGCTGGACCTGCAGGAGACCGGCGGCCGCATCGCCGGGCGGGTGGAGTACGCCACCGCGCTGTTCGAGCGCGCCACCATCGAGCGCTGGACGGGCTACCTGCGCCGCGCGCTGGAGGAGATGGCGGCCGACGACTCGGTTTCCGTCGCCCGTATCGACCTCCTTCCCGCCGCCGAGCGCCGCATGGTGGTGGAGGAGTGGAACCGCACGTCTGTCGATTTCCCGGCGGGGGAGTGCATCCACCAGATCTTCCAGGCGCGGGCCGCGGCGGCGCCGGAGGCGGAGGCGGTCGTCTGGCAGGGCGAGTCGCTGTCGTACGGCGAGCTGAACGCCCGCGCCAACCGGCTGGCGCACCACCTCCGCGCGCTGGGCGTGGGCCCCGACGTGCGCGTGGGGCTCTCGGTGGAGCGGGGGATGGAGATGATGGTGGGCGTGCTGGCGGTGCTGAAGGCGGGCGGCGCCTACGTCCCCCTGGACCCGTCGTACCCGCACGACCGGCTGCGCTACATGCTGGACGACAGCGGCGCCGCGGTGCTCCTCACCCAGCCGTCGCTGGCCGGGGTGTTCGCGGGGATCGGCGTCCACACGGTCGATCTGATGGATCCCGCCGCGTGGGCCGGCGCGCCGGGGACGGATCCGGAGCGTGGCGGGCTCCGCGCCGATCACCTCGCCTACGTCATCTACACCTCGGGCTCCACCGGGCAGCCCAAGGGGGTGATGATCGAGCACGGCAGCATCGCCAACGCCTTCCGCGCCTGGGAGGAGCCGTACGAGCTGGGCACCCGCGCCCGCCGCCACCTGCAGATGGCGAGCTTCTCGTTCGACGTGTTCACCGGCGACTGGACGCGCGCGCTCTGCTCTGGCGGCACCCTGGTGCTCTGCCCGCGCGAGCTGCTGCTGGAGGCGGAGCGCCTGTACGCGCTGATGGTGACCGAGCGCGTGGACACCGCCGAGTTCGTTCCCGCCGTGCTGCGCGAGCTGATCCGGCACCTGGCCGCGACCGGCGCGACGCTGGACTTCATGCGGCTGGTGATCTGCGGGTCCGACACCTGGAGCGTGGGCGAGTACCGCCACTTCCTCTCCTTCTGCGGCCCCGACACGCGGCTGGTGAACTCGTTCGGGCTCACCGAGGCGGCCATCGACAGCACGTGGTTCGAGGCGCGCTCGCTCGACGGCTTCGGCGCCGAGCAGCACGTGCCCATCGGCCGCCCCTTCGCCAACACCACGCTGTACATCCTGGACGCGCACGGGCAGCCGGCGCCCATCGGCGTGGCGGGCGAGCTGTACGTGGGCGGGCGCAACCTGGCGCGCGGCTACCACGGCCGCCCCGAGCTGACGGCGGAGAAGTTCGTCCGCCACCCGTTCGACTCCGACCCCCGTGCGCGCGTGTACCGCACCGGCGACGGCGCGCGCTGGCGCGCGGACGGCAACGTCGAGTTCCTGGGGCGCATCGACAACCAGGTGAAGGTCCGCGGCTTCCGCGTGGAGCTGGCCGAGATCGAGGCGCGGCTGGCCGAGCACCCCGCGGTGAGCGAGGCCATCGTGGCCGCGCGCCCCTCCTCCAGCGGCGACCCGCGGCTGATCGCCTGGTGGCTGGGCGATGACGCCGAGCCCGAGGCGCTGCGCGCGCACCTGTCGCGGCACCTGCCGGACTACATGGTTCCCGCCGCGTACGTGCGGCTGGACGCGCTTCCGCTGACCCCCAACGGCAAGGTCGACCGCAAGGCGCTCCCCGAGCCCGGCGTGGACGCGTTCGCCGCGCGGGCGTACGAGGCGCCCGTCGGCCAGGCCGAGACGGCGGTGGCGGAGATCTGGCGCGAGCTGCTGGGGGTGGAGCGGGTGGGGCGGATGGACGGCTTCTTCGAGCTGGGCGGCCACTCGCTGCGGGCCATGCAGGTGATCTCGCGCGTGCGCCAGGCGCTGGGGGTGGAAGCCTCCGTCGGCGACCTGTTCGCGCGGCCGGTGCTGGCCGACTTCGCGCGCGGGCTGGGCGGCGCCGCGCGCGCCGAGCTGCCGCCGGTGACGGCGGTGGCGGGCGACGAGCGGCTGGCCCTCTCCTTCGCGCAGCAGCGGCTCTGGTTCCTGGAGCAGATGGGGAGCGCCGGCGCGGCCTATCACATCCCGCTGCGCGTGCGGCTGCGCGGCGACCTGCACCGGCTGGCGCTGGAGCGCGCGCTGGACCGCATCGTGGCCCGCCACGAGGCGCTGCGCACCACCTTCACCGTCAGCGGCGGGCAGCCGCGCCAGCGCATCGCGCCGGCGGGGGAGAGCGCCTTCCGGCTGGTGGACCACGACCTCCGCCACGATGCCGACGCAGAGGCCGGGCTGCGCCGCCTGATCGCCGAGGAGGCGCGGGCGCGCTTCGACCTGGAGCGCGGGCCGCTGGTCCGCGGGCGCCTGGTGCGGCTGGCGGACGACGACCACGTGCTGCTGCTCACCCTCCACCACGTGGCGGGCGACGGCTGGTCCACCGGGGTGCTGACCGACGAGCTGAGCGCGCTCTACCGCGCCTTCGTGGCCGGCGAGGGCGACCCGCTTCCGCCGCTGGCGGTGCAGTACGCCGACTACGCGGCGTGGCAGCGGCGCTGGATGGACGGCCCGGTGCTGGAGGCGCAGGCGGCGTACTGGACGCGCGCGCTGGCCGGCGCGCCCGAGGTGCTGGCGCTCCCGGCCGACCGGGCGCGCCCCGCGCGGCAGGACCACGCCGGCGCCTCGGCGCGCGTGGAGCTGGACGAGGCGCTGGCGGAGGGGCTGAAGGAGCTTTCCCGCCGCCACGGCGCCACGCTGTTCATGACGCTGATGGCGGGGTGGGCGGCCACGCTGGGGCGCCTGGCCGGGCAGGACGACGTGGTGGTGGGGACGCCGACCGCCAACCGCGGGTCGCCGGAGATCGAGGGGCTGATCGGCTTCTTCGTGAACACGCTGGCGCTGCGCGTGGACCTGTCGGGCTCGCCGACGGTGGCGGAGCTGCTGGGGCGGGTGAGGGCGCGCTCGCTGGAGGCGCAGGACAACCAGGACATCCCCTTCGAGCAGGTGGTGGAGCGGGTGCAGCCGGTGCGCTCGCTGTCGCACTCGCCGCTCTTCCAGGTGCTGTTCACCTGGCAGAACGCGCCGGGCGGGCGGCTGGACCTGGCCGGGCTGGAGCCCGCCGCGCTCCCCTTCTCGTCGGCGGAGACTTCGAAGTACGACCTGTCGCTCTCGCTGCACGAGTCCGGCGGGCGCATCGTGGGCCGCGTGGAGTACGCGACCGCGCTCTTCGACGCGCCGACGGTCGAGCGCTTCCTGGGCTACTTCCGGCGGGTGCTGGAGGGGATGGTGGCCGACGCGGCCCAGCCCGTCGAGCGCATCGCCCTGCTGCCTGAGGACGAGCGCCGGCAGGTGGTGGAGGGATGGAACGCGACGGACGCGGAGTATCCCCGCACGTCCTGCCTCCACCACCTCTTCGAGGCGCAGGTGGAGCGGACGCCGGACGCGACCGCGCTGACCTTCGAGGGCGATTCGATCACCTACCGCGAGCTGAACGCCCGCGCCAACCGCCTCGCGCATCACCTGATCGCGCGCGGCGTCGGGCCGGACGTGCGCGTCGGGCTCTGCGTGGAGCGCAGCATGGAGATGATGGTTGGGCTGATCGGCATCCTGAAAGCGGGCGGCGCCTACGTCGCGCTTGATCCGGAGTATCCGGAGGAGCGGCTGCGTTACATGCTGGGGGATAGCGAGCCCGCCGTCCTCCTCACCAACGGCGCGGCGAGCGATCGCTTCGGCGGCCTCGACGTCCCCGTCGTCGCGCTGGATCGCGATGCGGCGATGTGGGCGGAGGCGCCGGAGACGAATCCCGATCGCGCCGTCACCCCGAACAACCTCGCGTACCTCATCTACACCTCGGGATCGACCGGCCAGCCCAAGGGGGTGATGGTCGAGCACCGCAGCGTCGTGAACGTCCTCGCGTGGATGAACGCGTCGTGGCAGCTCGACTCGACGGACGTGGTGCTGCAGAAGACGCCGTACAGCTTCGATGCTTCGCTGCGCGAGCTGATCCCCGCGCTCCTCGTCGGCGCGCGGATGGTGATCGCGCGGCCGGGCGGACATCGGGATCCGACGTACATGCTGGAGACGATTCGCCGCGAGCGCGTGACGACGCTGCACTTCGTCCCCACGATGCTGGCGGTGCTGGTGCAGGAGCCGGAGTTCGCGGCGTCGTGCACCGACCTGAAGCGCGTCGTCTGCGGCGGCGAGCCGCTGCCGGCGGAACTGGTGAAGCGCTTCCATCAGCATCTCCCCAACACCCGCCTCTACAACGTCTATGGCCCGACCGAGGCCGCGGTGGACGTGACGGAGTGGAGCTGCGCGGCGGATGACGAGCGCGATCGCATCCCCATCGGCCGTCCGATGGCGAACGTGCGGATGTACGTCCTCGACGCAGACGGCCAGCCGGTGCCCGCGGGCGTCGTCGGCGAGCTGTACATCGGCGGCGTGCAGGTGGCGCGGGGATACAACCATCGCCCCGAGCTGACGGCGGAGCGCTTCGTCGCGGACCCGTTCTCGGGCGAGCCCGGCGCGCGTCTCTACCGCACCGGCGACCTCGGCCGCTGGCTTCCGGAGGGGGCGATCGAGGTGCTGGGGCGCGCCGACGCGCAGGTGAAGGTCCGCGGCTTCCGTATCGAGCTGGGCGAGATCGAATCTCGCCTGGCCGAGCATCCCCAGATCCGCGAGACCGTCGTCATCGCCCGCGAGGATTCGCCCGGCGACCGGCGGCTCGTCGCCTACTACGTCGGGGACTCCGCGATCGACGCGGATGCGCTCCGGACGCACCTGGGCGAGCATCTTCCCGAGCACATGGTGCCCGCGGCTTACGTGGCGCTGGACGAGCTTCCGCGCACGCCGAACGGCAAGCTGGACCGCCGCGCGCTTCCCGCGCCCGAGGGCGACGCCTTCGCGCGCCGCGGCTTCGAGGCGCCCGAGAGCGAGACCGAGCAGGCGCTGGCCGAGATCTGGTCGGACGTGCTCGGCATCTCCGCGGTCGGGCGGCGCGACCACTTCTTCGAGCTGGGCGGCCACTCGCTGCTCGCGGTGCAGGTCATCTCCCGCGTCCGCCAGGTGCTGGGCGTAGAGGCCGCGCTGGGCGACGTGTTCGAGCGCCCGGTGCTGGCCGACTTCGCGCGCGCACTGTCCACCGCCGCGCACGCCGATCTCCCGCCCATCGAAGTGGCGGACCGCGACCGGCCGCTGGCGCTGTCGTTCGCGCAGCAGCGCCTGTGGTTCCTGGAGCAGCTGGGCGGGATGGACGGCGCCTACCACGTGCCCAACCGCCTGCGCCTGCAGGGCGAGCTGGACCGCGACGCGCTGGTCCGCGCGCTGGAGCGCATCGTCGCGCGCCACGAGGTCCTGCGCACCTCGTTCGCGCTGGTGGACGGCGAGCCGGTGCAGCGCATCGCCCCCGCCGAGGGCTTCCGCCTGCGCGTCCGCGAGCAGGACCTGTCCGGCAACGCCGACCCCGAGGCCGCGCTCCGCCGCCTGACGACGAGCGAGGGGAACGCGCCCTTCGACCTGGAGATGGGGCCGCTCATCCGCGCGCGCCTGGTGCGCATGGCGGCCGACGACCACGTGCTGATGGTCACCACGCACCACATCGTCTCCGACGCGTGGTCCACCGGTGTGCTGGTCCGCGAGCTGGGCGCGCTGTACGGCGCCTTCCACCGCGGTGAGCCGGATCCGCTCCCGCCGCTGGCGGTACAGTACGCCGACTACGCCGCGTGGCAGCGCCGCTGGGTGGACGGCGAGGTGCTGAAGCGCCAGGCGGACTACTGGAAGCAGACGCTGGCCGGCGCGCCGGAGCGGCTGGAGCTCCCGGCGGACCGCCCGCGCCCGGCGCGGCAGGACCACGCCGGCGCCCTCGTCGCCGTGGAGCTGGACGAGCGGCTGACCGCCGCGCTGAAGTCGCTGGGGCAGCGCCACGGCACCACGCTGTTCATGACGCTGATGGCCGGCTGGGCCACCGTGCTCGCCCGCCTCTCGGGCCAGCGCGACGTGGTGATCGGCACGCCCACGGCCAACCGCGGCCGCCGCGAGATCGAGGGATTGATCGGCTTCTTCGTGAACACGCTGGCACTGCGCGTCGATCTCGATGGCGAGCCCAGCGTGGCCGGGCTGCTGCGCCGGGTGAAGGCGCGGGCGCTGGAGGCGCAGCAGAACCAGGACATTCCCTTCGAGCAGGTGGTGGAGCTGGCGCAGCCGGTCCGCAGTCTGTCGCACTCGCCGCTCTTCCAGGTGATGTTCGCCTGGCAGAACGCGGGCGGAAGCCGGCTGGAGCTTCCCGGGCTGCGGCTGGCGCGCGCCGGAAGCTCGGCGCACACCACCGCCAAGTTCGACCTCTCCCTCACCCTCACCGAGCGCGGCGGCCGCATCGCCGGGTCGCTGGAGTACGCGACCGCGCTGTTCGACGCCGCGACGGTGGAGCGGCACGTGGGCTACCTGCGCCGCGTGCTGGAGGAGATGGCGGCCGACGAGGGACGCACCATCGACCGCCTGGAGATCCTTCCCGAGGCCGAGCGCCGCCTGGTGGTCGAGGAGTGGAACCGGACGGAGGCCGAGCACCCGCGAGGCGTCTGCCTGCACGAGATGTTCGAGTCGCGCGCCGAGGCCGCGCCGCACGCCGTCGCCATCGTCGCGGGCGAGCGCGAGGTGACGTACGCCGAGCTGAACGCAAAGGCGAACCGGCTCGCGCACCACCTGCGCGGGCGCGGCGTGCGGCCGGACGCGCGGGTGGCCGTCTGCCTGGAGCGCTCGCCGGAGATGGTGGCCGGGCTGCTGGCGGTGCTGAAGGCCGGCGGCGCGTACGTGCCGCTGGACCCCGCGCACCCGCAGGACCGGCTGCGGGGGATGCTGGACGACAGCCGCCCCGTCGCCGTCCTCACCCAGTCCTCTCTGCGCTCGCGCTTCGCGGATGCCGGCATCCCCGTCGTCGAGGTGGACGACGCCGCGGCGTGGGCGGGCGAGCCGGTCTCCAATCCGCCCCGCGACGGGCTGGTGGCGGAGAACCTGGCGTACCTCATCTACACCTCCGGGTCCACCGGCCGCCCCAAGGGGGTGATGATCGAGCACGCGCAGGTGGTGCGGCAGATCGCCGCCGCGCGCGAGCTGTTCGCGCTGGCGCCGGGCGACCGCTCGCTGCAGTTCGCCTCGGTGACCTTCGACGTGTCGGTGGAGGAGATCTTCGCCGCCCTGTCGTCCGGCAGCGCTATCCTCCTCCGCGGCGACGACTGGCTGGAGGGCGCGGAAGGGTTCTGGGCGCGCTGCGAGCGCTTCGGCGCCACCGTGCTCGACCTTCCCCCGCGCTTCTGGCAGCTGCTGGTGGCCAACCCCGCGCCGGTTCCCGCCTGCGTGCGGCTGGTGGTGGTCGGCGGCGAGGCGGTGGATCTCCCCTCGATCTCCGCCTGGTTCGGGCGCGATGGTCATCGCCCGCGCCTGCTGAACCTGTACGGGCCGACCGAGGCGACGGTGAACGCCACCGGCCAGGCGCTGACCGACGATCCGTCCACCTGGCACTCCATCGGCCGGCCGCTGGCCAACACCCGCGCCTACGTGCTGGACGCGCTGGGCCAGCCGCTCCCCGTGGGCGTGACGGGCGAGATCCACCTGGCCGGCGGGCAGGTGGCGCGCGGCTACCTGGGCCGCCCCGCCATCACCGCCGAGCGCTTCGTCCCCGACCCGTTCTCGGCCGATGGGGGACGGATGTACCGCACCGGCGACCTGGGCCGCTGGCGCGCGGACGGCACCCTGGAGTTCGTGGGGCGCAACGACTTCCAGGTGAAGATCCGCGGCTTCCGCATCGAGCCGGGCGAGGTCGAGGCGCGGCTTTCCGCGCACCCCGGCGTGCGCCAGGCCGTGGTCGTGGCCCGCGAGGACACCCCGGGCGACCGCCGGCTGGTGGCCTACTACGTGGGCTTCGAGGGCGACGCGCAGGCGCTCCGCGCGCATCTGGCCGCCGAGCTCCCGGAGTACATGGTTCCCGCCGCGTACGTGCGGATGGACGAGCTTCCGCTCACCTCCAGCGGCAAGGTGGACCGCGGCGCCCTTCCCGCGCCCGGCGGCGACGCCTTCGTGCGGCGCGGGTGGGAGGCGCCGGTGGGCGCCACGGAGACGGAGCTGGCGGAGATCTGGGCCGAGCTGCTGGGCGTGGCCCGCGTGGGGCGGTGGGACAACTTCTTCGAGCTGGGCGGGCACTCGCTGCTGGCGGTGCGCCTGATCGAGCGGATGCGGCGCCGCGGGCTGCACGCCGAGGTGCGCGCCATCTTCACCACCCCCACCCTGGCCGAGCTGGCCACGGCGGTGGGCGCCGAGTCGCACGAGGCCGCGGTCCCGGCGAACCTCATCCCCGCCGGCGCGGAGGCGATCACGCCGGAGATGCTTCCCCTCGTCCAGCTGACGCAGGCGGAGATCGACCGCGTGCTGGCCGGCGTGGAAGGCGGCGCGGCCAACGTGCAGGACATCTACCCCCTGGCCCCGCTGCAGGAGGGGATGCTCTTCCACAACGTGATGGCCACCGAGGGCGATCCGTACGTCCTTCCCGCGCTGAGCGCGTTCGACACGCGCGAGGCGGTGGACGCGCACCTGGCCGCGCTGCAGACGGTGATCGACCGGCACGACATCCTGCGCACCTCGGTGGCGTGGGAAGGAGTGCACGAGCCGGTGCAGGTCGTCTGGCGCAAGGCCACGCTCGGGGTGGAAGAGGTGGAGCTCGATCCGGCGGCGGGCGAGGTGGCGCGGCAGCTGTTCGCGCGCTTCGATCCGCGCCGCACCCGGCTGGACGTGCGCCGCGCGCCGCTGATGCGGGCCTGCGTGGCGCGCGACGAGGAGCGCGGGCGCTGGCTCCTCCTTCTCCTCGAGCACCACCTGGTGGGCGACCACACCACCAACGAGGTGATCGCGGAAGAGGTGGGCGCGCTGCTGGCCGGGCGCGGGCACGAGCTGCCGGCCCCGCTCCCCTTCCGCAACTTCGTGGCGCAGACGCGCCTGGGGATCGAGCGCGGCGAGCACGAGGCCTACTTCCGCGCGCTGCTGGGCAACGTGGACGAGCCCACCGCCCCCTTCGGCCTGCTGGACGCCTGGGGCGACGGCTCGGGGATCGCCGACGCGCGGGTGGCGCTGGACTCGGGCGTCGCGGCGCGGCTGCGCGAGCGCGCCCGCAGGCTGGGCGTGAGCGCGGCCAGCGTCTGCCACGTGGCGTGGACGCAGGTGCTGGCCCGCGTCTCGGGCCGCGCCGACGTGGTCTCCGGCACCGTGCTCTTCGGCCGGATGCAGGGCGGCGAGGGAGCCGACCGGGTGCTGGGGCCGTTCATCAACACCCTCCCCGTCCGCGCCCGGGTCGGCGCCGAGGGCGCGGAGGAGGCCGTCCGCTCCATGCACCGGCAGCTGGCCGAGCTGCTGCGCCACGAGCACGCCTCGCTGGCGCTGGCGCAGCGCTGCAGCCGGGTGGAGGCGCCGGCGCCGCTCTTCACCGCCGTTTTCTCCTTCCGCCACAGCGGCGACGCCCCGCGCGCGGCCGGCGGCGCCGCGGCCGAGGGCGGGCGCCGCATCTTCGGGCAGGAGCGCACCAACTACCCGGTCACCGTCTACGTCGACGACCGCGGCGAGGGCTTCGGCATCAAGGTGCAGGTGCCCGCCTCCGCCGGCCCGGAGCGCGTCTGCGCGATGATGCAGCGCGCCATCGAGGGGCTGGTGGACGCGCTGGAGAACGAGCCCGGCCGCCCGCTGTCCCGCATCCCCGTGCTCCCCGACGACGAGCGGCGGCGGGTGGTGGAGGAGTGGAACCGCACGGACGCGGCGTACCCGGCGGGCGTCTGCGTCCACCGGCTCTTCGAGGCGCAGGTGGCCAGGACTCCGGACGCGACGGCCGTGTCGTTCGACGGCGGATCGATCTCCTACGCGGAGCTGAACGCCCGCGCCAACCGCCTGGCGCACGAGCTGGCCGCGCGGGGCGTGCGGCCGGACACCCGCGTGGCGCTCTGCCTGGAGCGCGGGGCGGAGATGGTGGTGGCCGTGCTCGCGGTGCTGAAGGCGGGCGGCGCGTACGTCCCCATCGACCCCGCGTACCCCGAGGAGCGGCTGCGCTACATGCTGGAGGACAGCGCCCCCGCGGCGCTCCTCACCCAGGCGTCGCTCGCCGGGCGCTTCGTCGGCCTCGCCATCCCCGTGCTGGCGATGGACGCGGACGCATCCACCTGGGCCGGCCGATCGACCGAGGATCCGGAGGTCGCGGGGCTGACGGCCGAGCACCTGGCGTACGTCATCTACACCTCCGGCTCCACCGGCCGCCCCAAGGGGGTGATGGTGCGCCACGACGGCGTCACCAACTACGTCACCTACGCCCGGGCGCGGTACGTGGGCGAGGGCGCGGGCGACTTCCCGCTCTACTCCTCGCTTTCCTTCGACCTCACGGTCACCTCGATCTTCGTCCCCCTGGCCAGCGGCGGCCGCATCGCGGTGGCGCCGAACGAGAGCGGCGACCGCACCATCCCCCGCGTGTTCGACGAGAACGCCACGGACGTGGTGAAGCTCACCCCCGCGCACCTGGTGCTCCTGGCCCAGCGCGACCTGCGCGGCTCCCGCATCCGCCGGCTGGTCGTCGGCGGCGAGGACCTGAAGGCGCCGCTCGCCCGCCAGGTGCACGAGGCGTCGGGCGGCGGGATGGAGATCTGGAACGAGTACGGGCCCACCGAGGCCACGGTCGGCTGCGTGGTCCACCGCTACGACGCGGAGCACGACACCGATGCGTCGGTTCCCATCGGCCGCCCCATCGCCAACCACCGCGTGTACGTGCTGGACGCGGACGGCGAGCCGGTGCCCGCCGGCGTCGTGGGCGAGCTGTACATCGGCGGGGCGGGGGTGGCGCGCGGCTATCTCGGCCGCCCGCGCCTGACGGCGGAGCGCTTCGTCCCCGACGCCTTCGGCGGCCGCCCCGGCGCGCGGCTGTACCGCACGGGCGACCTGGCGCGCTGGAGGGAAAGTGCGGAAGTGCGGGAGTGCGGAAGTGCGCTGGATCCGCGCGAGACCGAACGCACCGACGCACTCTCGCACTCCCGCACCGGGATTCTCGAATTCCTGGGCCGCGGCGACGACCAGGTGAAGGTGCGCGGCTACCGCATCGAGCTGGGCGAGATCGAGGCGGGGCTGCTGGAGCACCCCGGCGTGCGCGAGGCCGTGGTCCTGGCCCGCGAGGACGAGCCCGGCGACACCCGCCTGGTGGCCTACTGCGTGGGCGACGCGGATGCCGAGGCGCTGCGGGCGCACCTGGGCGAGCGGCTGCCGGAGTACATGGTTCCCGCCGCGTACGTGCGGCTGGAGGCGCTCCCGCTCACGCCGAACGGCAAGGTCGACCGCCGCGCGCTTCCCGCGCCCGACGGCGAGGCGTTCGCGCGCAGCCGCTGGGCGGCGCCCGAGGGGGAGACGGAAACCGTGCTGGCGGAGATCTGGGCCGAGCTGCTGGGCGTGGAGCGCGTGGGGCGCCACGACAACTTCTTCGAGCTGGGCGGCCACTCGCTGCTGGTGCTGCGCCTGATCCAGCGCATGCGCAAGCGCGGGCTGCACGTGGGCGGGCAGGCGCTGTTCATGACCCCCACGCTCTCCGGGATGGCCGCGCTGGTCGGCGGCGAGCAGAAGCCCGAGGTGGTGGTCCCGCCCAACCTCATCCCCACGCCGGCGGCCACGGCCCCGGCGGCGGGCGGAGACACGGTGGAGCTCATCCTCTGATGCCGGATCTGGTAATCACCTCTGCATTTACGAACGCACAGAGAGAGACGTCATCCTGAGTCGTCCCCGCGCTGCGCGCGTCCGGGGAGGAGGAAAGGAGATCAGACGTGAGCGCCGATGCCGCGGAGTGCGCGGATCAGCCTCGCGCAGTTTGCGAGGCTTCCCGTAGTTGTTGCTGCGACTTTAGTCGCCGGTGCCCGGCCGCGCCCGGAACTTTCTGACGACGGTTGTCCGGCCGTGGAACGCGCTTTCCCACGGCCGGACAGAGCGGGGGATGGGGGAGATGGGGATACGGGACGCAGGTCGTTGCGCCGCAACGGGATGCATCTCCCGCGGGATGCGGCACGGGGGATGCCTTTCACCCCGGCGGAATCCCCCGGCCGAGCACGCTCCACCCCGATCCCCGCCACACCCGCCGCGCGAGCGCTGCGCGGCGATCCGCGGACCCCGTCTCGATTCCCGTTCCCGCGACCTGGTGACCGTCCCCGCTGCGGGGACGGGACGATCCGCGGCGGACGTGCGGCAGCCGAACCCGGGGCGCTCCGGCGAGCGCACCCCGAACCCACACTGGTTGGAGAAGGCGTCATGAGGACAGGCATCTCCTGGCTGGACTTCAAGCTGGGTGCCCGCATGCTGGTGAAGTATCCCGCCCTGACCCTGGTGGGCGGGCTGGGGATGGCCGTGGCCATCGCCATCGGCGCGGCGCTCTTCGACGTCATCCAGGCGTACCTGGACCCCACGATCCCGCTGGACCAGGGCGAGCGCATCGTGGCCATCCAGAGCTGGGACGCGGCCCGCGGCCACCGCACGCACCCCTCGCTGCACGACTTCGCCGCGTGGAAGGACGAGGTGCGCTCGTTCGAGCCGCTGGGCGCCTTCCAGCCGCACTGGCGCAACCTGGTGGCCGCCGACGGGCAGGCCGAGCCGGTGCAGGTGGCCGAGATGAACGCCGCCGGCTTCCGCGTGGCCCGCGTCCCGCCGCTGCTTGGGCGCCCGCTGACGGCCGACGACGAGCGCAAGGGCGCGCCGCCGGTGCTGGTCATCGCCTGGGACGTGTGGCAGACGCGCTTCGCCGGCGACCCGCACGTGCTGGGGCGCACCCTGCAGCTGGGCGACCAGCGCTACACGGTGGTGGGGGTGATGCCGAAGGGCTTCGCCTTCCCCATGAACCACCATCTCTGGGCCGCCATGCGCGAGGACCCCGCCGACTACGCCGAGGGGAAGTCGCCGCCGGTCTTCGTCTTCGGGCGGATGGCGCAGGGGGTCACCCCCGAGCGCGCGCAGGCCGAGCTCACCGCCATCGGCGCGCGCACCGCCGTGACCGCGCCGGGAACGCACGAGCGCCTGCAGCCCCGCATCGTTCCCTACACCTACCCCCTGCTGGGGCTGGACGACGACGGCGACCCGGCGGAGATGCACATGATGCAGTTCATGGTCAGCCTTCTCCTGGTGGTGGTCTGCGCCAACGTGGCCATCCTGGTCTACGCCCGCACCGTCACCCGCCAGGGCGAGATCACCGTGCGCAGCGCGCTGGGCGCCAGCCGCCGCCGCATCGTGGCGCAGCTCTTCGTGGAGGCGCTGGTGCTCTCGGCCGCGGCCGCCGCGGTGGGGCTGGTGCTGGCCGCCGTGGGGCTGAAGCAGGCGCACGAGCTGATGCTGCAGGAGATGGCCGGCGGCGCGCCCTTCTGGATGAAGCTGCACCTGTCGTCGACGACCGTGATCTACGTCGCGGGGCTGACGGTGCTGGCCGCGGTGATCGCGGGCGTGCTCCCGGCGGTGCAGGCCACCGGGCAGCAGCTGCAGTCCAGCCTCCGCCAGCTGGGCGGCGGCACCGGGCTGCGGCTGGGAAAGACGTGGACGGCGCTCATCATCCTGCAGGTGGCCTTCGCCGTGGCCGTCCTTCCCGCCGCGGTGTTCACCGTGTGGGACTCGGTGCGCCACGCCACCTTCCAGGCCGGCTTCGCCGCCGACCAGTTCCTGAGCGCCACGGTGGCGATGGACGGCGAGCTGCCGCCCAGCGCCGAGGCCAGGCAGTACCAGGCCGACTACTCCGCGCGCTTCGCCGGCTACCAGGCCGAGCTGGTGCGGCGGCTGAAGGCCGATCCGGGCGTAACCGCCGTGACGGTGGCGCTGGCGCTCCCGGGGAGCGAGCCGAAGTCGCTGGTGGAGGTCGACGGCGCGAAGGGTGCCGGCGCGGAGACGGCCACCGGGCACCAGGCCCGCCGCTCGCGCGTGGACGCCGAGTTCTTCGGCGCCTTCGACGCCCCGGTGCTCTCGGGGCGCGGCTTCTACGAGGGCGACTTCAACGCCGCCTCCACCGCGGTGGTGGTGAACCGCGCCTTCGTGAAGCAGTTCCTGGGCGGCGGCAACGCCGTGGGCCGCCGGGTGCGCTACGTGAGCACGCGCGACGAGCCGCCGCCGCCCGACGTGGAGGACGGGCGCTGGTACGAGATCGTGGGCGTGGTGCGCGACCTTCCCGCCACCGCCATGGAGCCGGGCGACGTGGAGGCGCGGATGTACCACCCGCTGGTCCCCGGCCAGGTGTACCCGGTGAGCATCGGGGTGAAGGTGGGGCGCGGCTCGCCGGCCGCCTTCGCCGGACGGCTGCGCGAGGTGGCCACGGCGCTGGACCCGGCGCTGCGGCTGCACGACGTGCTTCCGCTGGACGAAGTGTACCGCAAGAGCCAGGTGGCCACGCGGCTGACGGCGTGGGCGCTGGCGCTGGTCACCCTGAGCGTGCTCCTCCTTTCCGCCGCGGGGATCTACGCGCTGATGTCGTTCACCGTGGCCCAGCGCCGCCGCGAGATCGGCATCCGCTCGGCGCTGGGGGCGCACCCGCGGCAGATCGTGGGCGCCATCTTCAGCCGCGCGGTGGTGCAGCTGGCCGCGGGGGTGGTGGTGGGCGCGGTCGTGGCCGCGCTGCTGGACCTGGGCTCCGGCGGCACGCTGATGCAGGGCCACGCCGCGGTGCTCCTTCCCGTGGTGGGCGTGCTGATGCTGCTGGTGGGCCTCCTGGCCGCGGTCATCCCCGCGCGCCGCGGCCTCCGCATCGAGCCCACCGAGGCCCTCCGCGCGGCGTAATCGACCCGCCTCTCCTCTCCCTTCATCGGGAGGGGAGCGGCAACGCCCCGGCAGATGTCCTCTCCCGCACCTTTTCAAGGGCACGGGAAAGCGATCAGCCGCGGCGGAGCAGGGTCTCCCCACGGCTCTGGCAATCACCTGCGCATCACAAACGCACGGAGGGACGTCATCCTGAGGCCGGCCACACCGTCTTTGCCCAGCACAAGGGGTTGCAGGCCGAAGGATCTATAGGCGAGGTCGCAAGTGCGCTGCCGGATTGCGCGATCGATCCCCCTCGCGGACCATCGCGGGAACGGCCGCTCCGGGATTTTTCGACAGCTTCGCTCCCTCATCGGGAACATCGTCAGACGGACCGGCTCCAGACACGCGGGAGCCGGCGCGGGCATCTCCATCTTCATCCCACCATGACCCCGACGGCGCCGCGCGCCGGAAGGAGACGCAGGACCATGACGGACACCCTGGCACCGAACCCCGGTGCCGCGCCCGGCCCCGGCATCGAGGGCTCGCTGGCGGGCTGGGCGCGCACCATCGCGCCGTCGGCGCTGCGCGAGATCCTGCCCATGCTCACGCGCCCGGGGCTGCTCTCCTTCGCGCTGGGCATGCCCGCCGCCGAGCTCCTTCCCGGCGAGGCGTACGTGCAGGCCACCCGCCGCGTGCTGGACGGCGGCGCCCTCCCGCTGCAGTACGGCGTTCCGCACGCGGCGCTGAAGCGGCAGATCGTGGAGATGATGGCCGAGCGCGGCGTGGACTGCACCGAGGAGCAGGTCTTCCTCACCACCGGCGCGCAGCAGGGGATGAGCCTGCTCGCCCGCCTGCTGCTGGAGCAGGGCGGCCAGGTGGCGGTCGAGGCCGCCGTGTACGACGGGATCCACGCCGCCGTGCGCCCGCAGAGCCCCCAGATCCTCACCGTCCCCTCCGACGCCGAGGGGATCGACGTCGACGCGCTGGAGGCGATGCTGGAGGCGGGCGCGCGGCCGGCCTTCGTCTACGTGATCCCCGACGGGCACAACCCGCTGGGCGTGTCGATGAGCCTGGAGCGCCGCGTCCGCCTGGCGGAGCTGGCCCGGCGCTGGGAGGTGCCGCTGGTGGAGGACGACGCGTACGGCTTCCTGCGCTACGACGACGCGGCGCTGCCGGCGCTGCGGGCCATCGACCCGGAGTGGGTGCTGTACGTGGGCTCGTTCTCCAAGATCTTCGCCCCCGGCGTGCGCGTGGGGTGGATCGTGGCGCCCCAGGCGCTGGTGTCCATCCTCTCCATCCTGAAGCACGGCAGCGACCTGGACGTGACCACCACGGCGCAGCGCACCCTCTCGGCCTTCCTGGACGCGGGCGCGCTCCCCGAGCACCTGGCCCGCGTCCGCGCCGAGTACCGCGCCCGCCGCGACGCCATGCTGGCCGCCATGGAGCATTGCTTCCCGAAGAGCGTGAGCTGGACGGTGCCGCAGGCCGGGATGTTCGTGTGGGTCACCCTCCCGCCGGGGAAGGACGCGGTGGAGCTCCTCCGCCGCGCGGTGGACGAGGAGCAGGTGGCCTTCGTGCCGGGCGCGGCCTTCTGCGCCCACGACCCGGGCCAGGCCGCCCGCTGCATGCGCCTGTGCTTCGCCAGCATGCCGGTAGAGCGCATCGAGGAAGGGATCGCGCGCCTGGGCCGCCTCCTGGGCGGCACCATCCGCATCGGCGCCGTCCCGCTCGTCTGACGGGAAGAAGGGAGCGGAATCGATCCACCACCGCCCCCACGCTGAGTTCTCCCCCTCCCCCAGGCAGTTTTGGGGAGGGGGCCGGGGGGAGAGGGCCGACCAGGCGGGCAGGGCATCGCCACCCGTCGCCGAGCCTCATCTCTCGATGAGTTCGCTGTAGATGCAGATCCGGAAATCCGCCCGGCACGAGGCCGGGCGGGCGATCAACCAGCAAGGCCCCGCCCACCGCGGCGGGGGCACAAACCACACGGCACCAAGGGAGTCTCTGCCATGCTCGTTCTGGGTACCCACAGCTTCTCACCCATCCGCGACTTCGAAACCATGGATCCGGGGTGGGCCTACCACGACGCGGCGGCGGTGCTGGTGGAAGACGGAAAGGTGCTGGCCGCCATCGAGGAAGAGCGCCTGAACCGGGTGAAGCACTCCAACGCCTTCCCCGCGCGCGCCATCCGCCGCTGCCTGGAAGAGGCCGGGAAGACCCTCGACGACGTCGACCTCATCGCCGTCGACTTCTCCGAGGCCAACGTGAACCAGTACTACCTGGCCCGCGCGCTCGAGAACGCCGCGCACCCGCTGGGCAGCGGCCGCCGCCAGGTGTCGGGCCTCTTCCAGCGCGAGTTCGGGCAGGAGGTGGCCGACCGGCTGCGCTTCATCGACCACCACCGCGCGCACCTGTACAGCGCCTTCCTCCCCTCCGGCTTCCAGCGCGGGCTGGCGGTGTCCATCGACGGCTCGGGCGACTTCCTCTCCGGCGCCATCGGCACCTTCGAGGGGAACGACCTCACCATCCTCCGCGAGATCCCCCAGCGGCAGTCGCTGGGCTTCTTCTACCGCGAGTACATCGGGCTGGTGGGCTACACCCGCTTCGACGAGTACAAGGTGATGGGGCTGGCGCCGTACGGCGACGCGTCGCGCTACGCCGACATGTTCGCGCAGTCGTACCGCCTCCTTCCCGACGGCGCCTACGAGGTGGCCTCGCTGGCCACCCTGCTGCGCATCACCCAGGCGGCCGGGCTGGCGCACCAGGCGCGCCGCAAGGGCGAGCCCTTCAACCAGTCGCACCGCGACTTCGCGGCCGGGCTGCAGCAGGCGCTGGAGAAGATCGTGATGCACGTGCTCACCCACTTCCAGGCCGAGACGGGCGCGCGCTCGCTCTGCATGGCCGGCGGCGTGGCGCACAACTGCTCCATGAACGGCCGCATCGCCTACAGCGGGCTGTTCGACGAGGTGTGGGTGCAGCCCGCCGCGCACGACGCGGGGAACGCGCTGGGCGCCGCGCTGGCCGTGCTGCACGACGAGGGGGTGGAGATGAACCCCCAGGCCATGAAGCACGTCTACCTGGGAACGGGGATCCCCGACGACGGCGGCGTGGAGCAGGGACTGCGCGGCTGGGAAGGGCTGGTGACCTTCCAGCGCAGCGCCGACGTGGAGCGCGAGACGGCCGCGCTGCTGGCCCAGGGCCAGGTGGCCGGCTGGGTGCAGGGGCGCTCGGAGTTCGGCCCGCGCGCGCTGGGCAACCGCAGCATCCTGGCCGATCCGCGCCCCGCCGAGAACAAGGACCGCATCAACGCGATGGTGAAGAAGCGCGAGGGGTACCGCCCCTTCGCGCCCTCGGTGCGGCAGGAGCGCGCGGGCGACTACTTCGAGCTGCCCAAGACGAGCGACGAGTTCCCGTTCATGACTTTCGCGCTGAAGGTGCGCGAGGATGCGCGGACGCTGCTGGGCGCCATCACCCACGTGGACGGCACCGCCCGCGTGCAGACGGTGGCGCAGGACACCAACCCCCGCTACTGGGGGCTGCTGGGCGCCTTCGAGGAGCACACCGGCGTGCCCATGCTGCTGAACACCTCGTTCAACAACCACGCCGAGCCCATCGTCGACTCGCTGGACGAGGCGGTCACCTGCTTCCTCACCACCGGGCTGGACTTCCTGGTCGTGGGCGACTGGGTGGTGCGCAAGCGGGGCGACGACGCGCGCCTGGCCGGCTACCAGGGCCTCTCCCCGGCGCTCCCCTCCACCCGCAAGCTGGTGATGCAGAGCGGGGTGGACGGCGCGCGCGAGTACCTCATCGAGAGCACCGTGAACCGCTACTTCGGCGAGAAGGCCACGCCCATCTCCGCCGACGCCTTCGGCGTGCTGTGGGACGCGGACGGCCGCCGCACGCTGGGCGAGCTGATGCCCGAGCGCGGCATCAGCGGCGACGAGCGGGTGGGCCGGCTGCTGAAGGAGATGGAGGACCTGTGGTCGCGCCGCGTGGTGACGCTCAGGCCCAGCGGCGCCGCGCGATGAGCGGCACGGGCGGCGGCCCCGGCGGGGCGGAGCGGATCGCGGTGGTGGGCGTGGCGTTCCGGCTTCCCGGCGCGCCCGAGCTCGCCGCGTCGCTCCGCGGCGGCGGGGCGGGGGAGACGGACGGCGGGGCGTTCGACGCCGAGTTCTTCGGCTTCGCGCCGGGGCAGGCCGATCACCTTCCCGCCGGGCACCGGCTCTTCCTGGAGCAGGCGTGGGCCGCGCTGGAGCACGGCGGCTGCGACGCGGCGTCGTTCCCCGGCCGCGTGGGCGTCTTCGGCGGCGCGGAAGGCGGCGCGCCCGCGGCGTACGGCGGCCCGCTCCGCGTCCTGGGCGACGGCGACCTGCTGGCCACGCTGGTGTCGTCGCGCCTGAAGCTGCGCGGCCCCTCCGTCACCGTCCGCTCCACGGGCTCCCGTGGGCTCTCCGCCGTCCACCAGGCCTGCGGCGCGCTGCGGGTGGGGGATTGCGATGCCGCGCTGGCCGGCGGCGTCGCGCTCCCTCCTTCAGGCTGCTGCGGAACGTGCCCCGCGCTCGCCTCGGGCGGATGCGGCGGCTCGGAGAAGAAGGGCGCCGGCGCCGCCGTCCTCCTGCTGAAGCGCCTCTCCGACGCCCTGGCGGACGGCGACCGCGTGCACGCCGTCATCACCTCGTCCATCGTCGACGGTGACTCCTCCGCGCCAGCCGTGACGGCGGGCGAGGCGGCGGCGCTGGCGGAGCTCGTGCGTGCCGTGATTTCCGTCGGGGAGGGAGACGGATCGCCCTCCGCCGCGTCCTGCTCGGACGGCGTGGTGCGGGTGGAGATGGAGAAGGCCCCCGCGCGGGAGATGGGCGAGGCGGAGGACGAGCGGCCGGAGCTGCTGGTCCTCTCCGCGCGGACGCCGGAAGCGCTGGAATGGCTCACGGCGGAGATGGCGGGGCAGCTGGAGGATGGCGTGGGCGCGCCGCTGGCCGACGTCACCTTCACCCTGGCGCGCGGCCGCACCGCCTTCGCGCACCGCCGCGCGCTGGTCGCCTCGTCCGCCGCCGAGGCCGCCTCGCTCCTCAGGAGCGGCGACGCCTCGCGCGTGGCGACGCACACGGCGGGCGGCGACGATCCGGGCGTCGCCTTCCTCTTCTCGGGGCTGGGGACGCAGTACGCGGGGATGGGGCGCGAGCTGTACGACACCGAGCCCGCCTTCCGCGCCGCGATGGACCGCTGCTTCGCCGTCCTGCGCGAGCAGTGGGGGATGGAGATGGCGCCCGTGCTCTACCCGGCGACGGCGAGCGCGGCCGGGCAGGGCGGGGGATGGGACCTCCGCGCCCTGGTCCGCGGCGGCGGCGGGCCCACGGAGGGCGATCCGCTGCAGGGCGCGCGCTGGGGGCACCCGGCCATGTTCTCGGTCGGCTACGCCCTCGCCGAGCTCTGGCGCGCGCGGGGGATCGAGCCGCGCGCGGTGGCCGGGCACTCGCTGGGCGAGTACGTGGCCGCGTGCGTGGCCGGCGTGTTCACGCTGGAAGACGCGCTGTCGCTGGTGATGCGGCGCGCCGCGCTCCTGGAGCCCGTCGCCGGGAGCATGGCCGCCGTCTCGCTCCCCGGGGACGAGACGCGGGCGCTGGTGGACGCTGTGGTGGCGGAGGGCGGCCCGCTCTGGCTGGCGGCGGTGAACTCCCCCCGCTCGTGCGTGGTGTCGGGGAGCGCGGACGCCATCGCCCGCTTCACCGAAGCCGCCGAGCGCGAGGACGCGCTGGTGATGCCGCTCGCCGTGCGCCACCCCTTCCATTCGGGGCTGCTGGAGCCCGCGCGCGACGCCTTCGTCCAGGTGCTCGCCTCCATCCAGCGCCGCGCGCCCGAGATCCCGCTGGCCGCGAACGCGACGGGCGGATGGCTGACGGCGGAAGAAGCGCAGTCGACCGACTACTGGGTGCGGCACCTGATGGCGCCCGTGCGCTTCGCCGATTGCGTGGACACGCTGCGCGGGCTGGGCGGCGAGCCGGTGCTGCTGGAAGTGGGGCCGGGCGCGGTGCTGGGCTCGTGGGCGCGGCAGCAGGGGGCGCAGCGCGTGGCCACGTCGCTGCGCCACGGCCGCCAGCCGGGGAGCGACCGCGCCATCGTCCTCCGCGCGCTGGGCCAGCTCTGGACGTACGGCGTCGCGGTGGACTGGTCCCGTCAGGAGAGCGCGGAGCGCCGCCGCCGCGTCGTCCTCCCCGGCCACCCCCTCGCCCTCCGCCGCCCGACCCAGACGGAACCGCTCGCGGGCGAGCTCCGCTGACGGAAGGGTTGCACGCGGAGAAACGGAGAAGCGGAGAGGGAATGCCACCCCTCTCCGCTTCTCCGTTTTTCTGCGTGCATCCTCGCCGCATCGACCCGGCATCAGGAGATCGGTCGTGAGCGCCGATGCCGCGGAGTGAGCGGACCAGCCTCGCGCAGTTTGCGAGGCTTCCCGTAGTTGTTGCTGCGACTTCAGTCGCCGGTGACCGGTCGCGCCCGGGACTTTCCATTCACGCCGACCACATCAGGTGGATCCTGCCGGGAGGACGAGCCGGGCGACGCATCCCCGCGCATCCGTGCGGTTCCGCAGCGTCAGCGTCCCCCCCAGGTTCTCGGCGATCTGCCGCGAGAGCACGAGGCCGATCCCCGTCCCGTGCGGCTTGGTGGTGAAGAAGGGGACGAACAGGTTGGCCGTCTCCGGCAGCCCCGGCCCGTCGTCCTCCACCCGGATCTCCACCGTCTCGCCCTGCATCCCCCATCCCACCCGCACCCCGCCGCCCGTCTCCAGCACGGCGTCGGCGGCGTTGCGGAGGAGGTTGATCATCAGCTGGTCCAGCTGGTCGCGGTCCGCGCGGATCTCCACCGGCGCGCCCTCGGCGACCTGCACGGCCACGCGCGTCTCCAGCCCGGCCGCGTGGCGCACCCAATCCCCCACCTCCATCGGCCGCAGCGTGGGCGGGGGGAGGCGGGCGAGCCGCGCGTACTCGGCCATGAAGTCGCCCAGCGCGCGCGCCCGGCACCCGATCACGTCCAGCCCGCGGAGCAGGTCGTCGCGCAGGTCGGGCGGCGGCGGCTCGCGCCCGGTCAGCTTGTGCAGCGTGCCGGCGATGGACTGGATGGGCGCCAGCGAGTTGTTGATCTCGTGGCTCAGCACCCGGATCAGCCGCTGCCACGCCTGCCGCTCCTCCTCGCGCAGCGCGCTGGAGAGGTCCGAGATCACCAGCAGCCGGTGCCGCCGCCCGCCCTGGCGGAACGGGTCGCGGCGGATCTGCCAGCGCCCGCTCCCGCCGGGAAAGGCGTGGTCCACGGTGCGAAGCGCCTTCCCCTCCAGCGCCACCGCCAGCCCCACCTCCTCGGCGCCCAGGCCCAGCAGCCGCTCGCGCGGGCGCCCCAGCAGCCGCTCGCCAGCGCGGTTCACCAGCCGCAGCCGCACCTGCTCGTCGAAGGCGAACACGGCGACGTCGATTTCCTCGATCACCTTGCGCAGCAGCGCCGTGGCCTCCATCGCCCCGATGCGCTGCTCGCGCAGCGTGGCGCTCAGCGCGTTGGCCTCCAGCAGCACCAGCCCCAGCGCGTCGTCGGCCCGCGCGCCGCGCGCCCGCAGCGCGAAGTCGCCGCCACGCAGCGCGCCCAGCTGGTTGGCCAGCGTCTGCAGCGGGTGCACCACGCGCTTGCGCAGCGCCGCCGCCAGCCCGATCCACATCCCCGCCACCAGCAGCGTCAGCGCCCACTTCACCGGCGCCGGGAGCGTCCCCGTCCACAGCAGCGCCATCGCCAGCGCGAAGCCGGGAAGGCCGGTGAGCAGCGCCCCCCGCAGCACCTGCGTCTGGTGCCGCGGCTCCCGCCGCCCGGCGGCCGACGAAGCTCCCTCGGCCGCCGCGGCTCCGGCGGCGCGCGCCGCGCCATCCCAGGGCCGCGCGGAGGGGCGGCTCACGCGTCTTCCTGCGCCTGCAGGCCGAAGCGTTCCAGCCTGCGGTACAGCGCGCTCCGGCTCAGCCCCAGCGCGTCGGCGGCCTGGCTCACGTTGCCGTTGTAGCGCGCCAGCGCCTTGCGGATCAGCAGCCGCTCGGCGTCCTCCAGCGACATCTCCTCCATCGCCGCCGACGCGCCGGCGGGCGCCCGCAGCGCCAGGTCGCCCGCGGCGATCGCCAGGCCCGAGGCGAGGAGAACGGCGCGCTCGATGGTGTGCTCCAGCTCGCGGATGTTGCCGGGCCAGGCGTACCCCAGCAGCGCCTGCATGGCGTCCGGCTCGAAGCCCGTGAGTTCCTTGCGGTAGCGCGCCGCCTGCCGCGCCAGGAAGTGCCGGGCCAGCGGGGGGATGTCCTCGCGCCGCTCGCGCAGCGGGGGAAGGTGGATCTCCACCGTGTTCAGGCGGAAGAGCAGGTCCTCGCGGAAGCGCCCCTCGGCCGCGGCCTGGCGGATGTCCAGGTTGGTGGCGGCAAGGACGCGCACGTCCACCCGCCGCGTCTTGCTCGAGCCCACGCGCTGGAACTCGCCGGTCTGCAGCACGCGCAGGAGCTTGGCCTGCTGCGCGTGCGGCATCGTCCCGATCTCGTCCAGGAAGAGCGTCCCCGTGTCCGCCAGCTCGAAGGCGCCCACGCGGTCGGTGCGCGCGTCGGTGAACGCCCCCTTCACGTGGCCGAACAGCTCGCTCTCGAACACCCCCTCGGCAATGGCGCCGGCGTTCACCGTCACCAGCGGGCGCTGGGCGCGCGGGCTGCTGGCGTGCAGCCAGCGGGCGACCACGTCCTTGCCCGTGCCGTGCTCGCCGGTGATCAGCACCGTGGCCTCGGACGGCCCCACGCGCTCCATCAGCCGCAGCACCGCCTCCATCCCCCGGCTCCCGGCGATCATCTGCGGCAGGCCGTCGGCGCGCAGCCGGCTGTTCTCCTGCTCCAGCCGCTGGCTGCGCCGCAGCGCGCGCCCCAGCTCCACCTGGCGGTTCACCGTGGCCAGCAGCTGCGCGTTGTCCCACGGCTTCTGCACGTAGTCGCGCGCGCCGCGGCGCATGGCCTCCACCGCGCTTTCCACGCTTCCCCACGCGGTCATCACCACCACCGGCAGCGTCGCGTCCAGCGCCTGCAGCCCGCCCAGCAGCTCCAGCCCCTCGCGGCCGGAGGTGGTGTCGCGGGTGTAGTTCAGGTCCATCAGCACCACGTCCAGGTCCTGCTCGCGCGCGAGCGCCAGGATCCCCGCGGGCGAGCTGGCGGTCTCGATCTGGAAGCCCTCGCCCTTCAGCAGCAGGCGCAGCGCCTCCAGCACGTCCGGCTGGTCGTCGGCGATCAGGATGCGCGGCGGCGGGATGATCTGCATCGGTACGGGCGTTCGCTTTCGGGAGACGGGAAAATCGGTCGGAAAGCTAGTGCTCCGCGCCGCATAAGGGTACCCGCTCCATCTTCGCCGGATGAAGAACGGCTCAAGCAGGAAGATGAAGAAGACAGATATCACACGGAGGAAACGGAGGCGACGGACACGGTCTGGCGCGCCTTTCCGTCGCCTCCGTGTCACCCCTGCCACCTCACGCGGTAAATCCGGCCGGATCTCCACTTCCCGCCTTTTTGTCGGTGCGTTCTCTTGCTCTCTGCCGGGGAGCTCAGGATGGCGGGAGAAGAACGCGTGTGCTAATCTGTCGTAAAGCGATGGCAGTGCCCTTTCCCAGCGAGACATGTCCCGAAGTCCGACTGATTCTTTGCGCCCTCGCCGAATCCCTGCTGCGCCGCACCCTCAGCCGGTGGGGCTGGGTATATTTCAGGAAATGAATCGTGAAGACGAAGAATTCACCCTCCAACTCTGGCGCAGGGTAAGAACGATCATCGATCAGCAGGCCGGCCGTGATGACGGCGACCACACCGTCCAGGCGCCGGAGCCTACTCTGGACGAGGCGTTTGCATGCATTCGGAATGCTGCCGGTCACCGCCGCGAATTCGTGGCTTGCTCCCTGGTCGCTATTTCCACGTGGGCCGAGGACAATTCCTATTTGCAAACAGCCACGCTCTGCGTCGAATCTGCCGCCTACCTGACCCCTGGCGATCCCGCACCGGCGATCATCGCCGGTCGGCTGCGGCGACGGACGGCGGACTACGACCGGGCGGAAGGCTGGTATCTGCGGGGTGCGGCGCTGGCTCGCTCTCTCCAGAAGTGGGAATTGTTCATTCAAGCACTGCTCTGGCACGGGTTCTTGCATTTCCAAAAGGCTGAATACAGCGAGGCCGAACGGAAGTACCGATCCGCCGGAAGGGCAGCCAGGCGTTACGGGCGCAGGGCTTTGGCAGGAGTGGCGCATCACAACCTGCTTACCCTCGCGTCCGATCTGGGCTCATATGCAGAAGGTGAGCGGCACGCGCTGAGAGCACTGTCTCTCTATCCCGTATACTTCCCGCGCGTGCCTCACCTGGTCCACGACTACGCATTCTTGCTGGCCCGGAATGGCTTTTATACGGCCGCGCTGAAGCTTCTGGACCACGTCGAGCCGCTGATTTCCGCAGTCCAGGAACGCGTGGTGGTGGTCGGCAACATTGCACGCGCTGCCGGTGGGGCACGCAGAGCCGACCGGTTCGAAACCGCAGCCGACGAGGTTGTCCGCCTCGCTTCGGTGTCGGACGAAAACGCCTCACGCGGGCTCCTCGGTGCAGCAGAAGGAGCCCACTCCTTGGGGCAAGCCTCGCGAGCGGTGGACCTCGCTGCACGAGCGATGGATCTCGCTCTTCGCCGGAGCGACAATGAAGTGCAAAGGCTCGCACGCGTGCTGATTGAGCGCACGGAACGACAGGAATCTCCTCCCGCCGACCGGGCCGCGCCCTCCGGGTATGCCGCCCTGGCGCGAGAGTGCGTTGACAGATTGGGCCGATGGGCTTCCCGTCCTCGCGGACAAGCAGCACGCATGCTACGCAAGCATGAACCGAAGCAACCCCCGCCGAGCGAAACAGCCGCCTCTACCGGATGGCGACGGGGCGCCACCTAGCATCGCGAACGCACGTCTTCGTGATCAGCGCCCACCACCACCCAGCGAACCACCGTTGATCGGTGTGGCCGCGGCGGAATCGCTACCCGGCGCAATCCCACCCGAACGTCCGCCTCCCCCCAGCGAACCGCCGTTGTCGTAGCGCGCCCCATCGGGAAACGTGGGCGTGCCCGCTGTTTTTTCGCATCCCGCGACGCCGCATGCGATACCCAGCGCCAGGCACATTGCGAGGCCGATTCGCTTCATGGTGTGTCTCCCCCGTGGTCCGCGGGTGAATTGCATTCGAGCGCCGGACGGCGAAGGGGGAGTATAACCTGCACCACACACGAGCCGCCAGAACCGTAGTCAGTTCGCACGCGCCAATTTGTAAGTCAGTTCCGGGATGCTGATTTGTGCGGCTGTTTGCACGAAAACGGATGCCCTACGATTCACTTCCGGAGGCAGCAGGAGGCGCGAGGCGGGGGAGTGGTCCGCTCCAGTTCCAACGGCGGCAGGCTGCGGCAGCGTGTCAAGTCGAGATTCCTTTCGGGACGATACGGAAGCGCTCGCCACGATGCTGTACGGCATCTTCGACGATATCCCGCCGGAGCAGCGTGATGACGCCGTGCGGGAGTTCGCGGAGCGGCTGGCGGAAATCCACGAGGCCCACGGTCGGGAGGTTCCCGGATGGCTGGGCCGGCTGCGCGCGCGGCTCCGGACGTGAGCCCGCCGCACGAAGCGCGGGTACGGGTGCAGGCGATGGAGGAAGAGCCGGGGGAGGTCGCGAGGTTGATCGCGGCTCCTGCTCAAGCCCCGCTGCGACGAGGCGGAACTGGCGGAGCTCGACGTCGGCGCGGGCGAGCTGCGCGACGGCATCCGGCGCGCGGCGCCAGGTGCACATCCGAGATGACGAGGCGCTGAGGTCGTGACCTTCCCACGCGGAAGCTCCAGCGAGCTGGAGCGGATCAGGAGCGCGCTCCAGGCCGAGGTCGACGCTCGTTCGCTGCGCTCCGTCGCGGAGTCGGTGCGAATGTCGCCCACGGGCCTGAGCAACGTGCTGAACGGGACGCAGCCCTATGGCAAGACGATGGTCCGGCTGCGGGAGTGGTATCAGCGGGAGGAGGGCTTGAGCGGAGTCCCCGCGCAGGTGATCGCGGACCAGCTCCGCCGCTACGTGAGCACGCTGCCGGAGCCGGATGAGGGAGTGGCGATCCTGATCGCCACGATCAACCGGCTATATGGCAGTGCGGGAGTGCCCGCGCCGGAGTGGGTGCGGCGGGTACGCTCCAGCCTCACCGGGTAGGGAAGAGGGAGAATGCCGAAAGGACGCGGCGCCCGCAGGGCGCTTCTCATGATAGTCCCGGCCGGGATCACGCTGGCGGGGTGCCTGGGCGCCGGACCGGCGAGCGCGGACCGGGGGAGGCGCGACTGCCCTCGCGAGTACCCGCGCACCCGTGCGATCGCGGTCCGTTTCCTATCGTCGCCGGCGCTGGCGGTGCAACGGGCAAAGCACGGGATCAACGTAAGCCCCGCGCAGCTGCGGCTACTCACGGACCGGCGAGACAGCGAAGCGTGCAGGAGGCTTCGCGCCGCCGCCGTCGCGGCGCCGGGAGGCGAGCCGTTCACCTACTTCCGCGCAGGCGGCTTCTATTTTCTCGCCGCAGCCGCCCCGCCGCGGTCGGAGTTCGCGATACTCCTCGTGGTGCGCCGCGACCTGACGCTCACGGACGCGTTTGCGATGTGAACGGGGCCAAGGTGCGGAAATCTGCCCGGATCCCGGTTTCCGGTGCCAGCGGGCGCACTCCCGGTCTTTTTACGATCCGGGTGATGCTCTGGATGCGGCTACGCGTGCACGAAGCCGTGGCGCTCCAGCTCGTCGAACACGCCGCTGCTCTCGTCGCGGACGACCTGGCCGTCGAACAGGTGCACGCTGCGCTGCGCGTGCTCGGCGTAGCGCGGGTCGTGGGTCACCATGCAGATGGTGGCGCCCTCGGCGTGCAGCTCACGCAGCAGCGACATCACCTGCTCGCTGTTGGCCGAGTCCAGGTTCCCCGTGGGCTCGTCCGCCAGCAGCACGCTGGGCGATCCGGCGATGGCGCGGGCGACGGCCACGCGCTGCTGCTGGCCGCCGGAGAGCTGGCTGGGGTAGTGCCCCATCCGGTGGCTCATCCCCACCTTCTCCAGCGCCTCCTGCACGCGCTTCGTGCGCTCGCCGGCGGGCATGCCGCGGTAGGTCAGCGGCAGCTCCACGTTCTCCTTCACCGTCAGGTCGCCGATCAGGTTGAACGCCTGGAACACGAACCCGATCTCGCGGTTGCGGATGCGCGCGCGGTCCGCGGGCGTCAGCCCGGAGACGGGCTCGCCGTTCAGCAGGTACGTCCCGCTGCTGGGCGAGTCCAGCAGCCCCAGGATCGAGAGCAGCGTGGTCTTGCCGCAGCCGGACGGGCCGGCGATCGCCACGTACTCGCCCTTCCCGATCTCCAGGTGCACGCCGCCGAGCGCATGCGTCTCCACGTCCTCGGTCAGGAACACCTTGCTCACGCCCTCGAGCTTGATCAGCGCGTCGCTGCCGTTGCCGTTACGCTTGTTCATCAGATGTAGCGGGGTTGGGGGATCGATATCGATGGATGCAGTTGCTTACTTCAGCCGCACGCGCTCGGCGGCGTCGTACTGCGACATGTCCGACAGGATGATGACGTCGCCGGGGTTCAGCCCGCGGACGATCTCCACCGCGGTCGCGGAGCCGCGGCCCAGCTGCACGCTCACGCGCTCGGCCTCGTGGCCGCCGGGGAGCAGCCGGAACATCCCCACCGTGCTCTCGGCCTGCCCGTAGGCGGGGCGGCCGACGTGCAGCACGTCGCCCAGGCGCTCCAGGTCCACGGTGCCGTCCACCGACATGTCGGGGCGGGCGCCGCGCGGCAGCGGGCCCGTCAGCGCCACGTCCACCGTGACGGTGCCGTTCTGCGCCGCCGGGTCGATGCGCGTCACCCGGCCCGGCACCACCCCGTTGCGCGTGTCGATCGACGCGGGCTGGCCCACCGCCAGGTCCTTCGCCTGCGTCTCGGGGATGCGGAGGACGGCCTTAAGCGTCCCCGGCTGCACCACCTTGGCCAGCGTGGCGCCCGAGTTCACCCACTGCCCCAGCTCGACGGGAAGCTCCTGCAGCACGCCGGCCTGCGGCGAGCGCACCTGCATCGATGCGATCTGCGTCTGGTTGAACGCGGCAAGGCGGCGCAGCATCGTCACCTGCCCCTCCTGCCCGGCGATCTGCTGGCGCATGGAGCCGCGCATGTAGTCCAGCCGCTGGCGCTCCACGTTCAGCCGCGTCTGCAGGTCGGCGGCGTTGTCGCGCGCGGTGGCCAGCTCCTGCGACGAGACCATGTTCTGCCGCGCCAGCGCCTCGGCCGACTGCGCCTGTCGCTGCGCCTGGTTGAACTGCGCCTGGATCTGGGCGACGGCGCCCTGCTGCGTCAGCAGCTGGTTCTGCAGGTTCGTCCGCAGCGTGGTCAGCTCCGCCTCGGCGGCGGTGAGCTGGCGCTGCGCCTCGAGCGCCTGCCGCTCCACGTCGGGGTTGCTGAGCTCCACCAGCACCGCGCCTTCCGCGACGGTGGTGCCGGGCTGCACCAGCTTCCGCTCCACGCGCCCCTGCGTGACCGCGCTGATCCAGCGGATGTTCTCGGCCACCAGCGTGCCGGGGCCGCGCACCTGCCGCATCATCTCGCCCTTGCGCACGGTGTCGGTCCACAGCGTCGCGCGGTCGACCGACGGCGCCGCCGGGTCCATGCGCGCCAGCGCCGCGGTCACCACCACCAGCAGCAGGATCGCCGCGCCGCTGTAGGCGAACCACTTGCGGCTCTTGCGCGCCGGCTTGCGGGGAATATCCACGTTTCCAACTCCGGAAGATTGAGATTGAGGATCGGTCGCCAGCTCGTTCGGAGGGCGGTGCTGCGCGCAGAGTAAAGGAAGACGCGTGCCGATTTGTATCTTCAGATAAGTCTTTGCAGCGCAACAACTTCGTCGATGGAGCCGGGAGGATCGGTATGCGGATGTGGGAACCGCCGTCCCACGAGCGGACACCCTCCGCCCGCCAGCCTCACACCCGAGGCCGCACCGGTGCCGTTTCCTCCGCCCCGATGCCGGACAGCAGTCCCGCGGGGACTTCGTGCAGTTGTTGCCGCGAATTCATTCGCCTTCCCAGCCGCGCTCGCCGATGGCGGAGAACCCCCCCACCGCCATCGCCTCTACCGGAACGGCACTCCGGTCGCCGCCGCCACGCGCTCCAGCGCCTCGACCACGGGGCGGATGACGGGAACGCCGTGCTCGCGGCGCGTCTCCTCCGCGCGGCGGTTGGGGTCGCCGGGGATGATGGGCCCGGTCGTGCCCGCGGCCGGGCGGGTGGAGCGCATCGTCCGCACCCAGTCATCCACCTGGCGGCGGAACTCCGCCGGGTCGGCGAACGCGTCGATGCGGAACGCGCCGAACATGTGCCCCACGCCCAGCCCCACCGAGCGCGGTGGCTCCGGGAGATGCGCGGGGAAGGGCGGGGGGAAGGGGCCCCAGTTGGCTCCCGGAAGCGCCGCGGCCAGCAGGTCCACCATCGCCGCCAGGCAGTATCCCTTGTGCCCGCCGTGCTCCGCGTCGCCACCCAGCGGGAGGAGCGCGCCGCCGTCCAGCATCTCCCGCGGGTCCGTCGTCATCCGCCCGTCGCGGTCGATGGCGGTGCCCGCGGGGATGGTGGCGCCCTTCCGCGCCGCGTGCTCCACCTTGCCGAACGCGATGGCGCTGGTGGTGAAGTCGATCACCACCGCCGGCTCCTCCATCCCCGGAAAGGCGATGGAGATGGGATTGGTCCCCAGCATCTTCTCCGCGCCCCAGAGCGGCGCCACCTGCGGCGGCGAGTTCGTCATCGCCCACACGATCAGCCCGCGCGGCAGCCCCTGCAGCGGATAGTACTCGCCCGCGCCGAAGTGATTGCTGTTGCGCACCGCCACCCATCCCGTCCCCACCCGCTCCGCCTTCTCCATCGCCATCTCGTTCGCGCGCGGCCCGACCACCAGCCCCAGCCCGTTGTCCCCATCCACCGTGGCCGTCGCCGGCGACTCGCGCACGGCGTGGATGTTCGGGCGCGGGTTGATCCTCCCCTGCTCGAACATCTCGTGGTACTGCGGGAGACGGGCGACGCCATGCGTGTCGATCCCGCGCAGGTCCGCGCTGGCCAGCACCCCGGCCGCGAGCGCCGCGTCCTCCTCCGGCACCCCGCACGCCGCGAACACGCGGGTGGAGAACTCGCGCAGCCGCTCGATCGGGAAAGTCTCGGCCGCGGTCGCAGGTGTATCGGTCACGTTGGTCGGTCGCTGAAAAGATGAGCTCACGCGGAGACGCCGAGCCGCGGATGACTCCTCCGCGACTCCGCGTCTCCGCGTGAGACAGGTCGATGCCGGAATCTACGCGCGGACCGCCTCCAGCGCGCGTCCGAGGCGGGCGATCCCCTCCTCGATCACCTGGGGCGTCGAGTGGGAGAAGTTCAGGCGCATGCAGTTGCTCCCCGTGCGGCTGCCGTCCGCCGCGAAGGCGTGGCCGGGGACGAAGGCCACGCGCTGCTCCAGCGCCGCGCGCAGCACCTCGGCGGTGTCGTAGCCCTCCGGAAGCTCCACCCACACGAACACCCCCGCGGACGGCCGCTGCCAGCGCGACCCGGCCGGGAAGTGCGTCTCCAGCGCGGCCAGCATGGTGTCGCGGCGAAGGCGGTACTCGCGGCGGACGGTGGCCAGGTGCCCGGCCAGGTGCCCGCCGTCCAGGTACCGCGCCGCCGCGCGCTGCGCCAGCGTGGCCGTGTTGATGTCGCTGGCCTCCTTGGCGATGGCCAGCAGCGGCACCAGCTCCTCGGGCACCACGATCCACCCCAGCCGCAGCCCCGGCGCCAGGATCTTGGAGAACGAGCCCACGTACAGCACCCATTCCGCGTCCAGCGCGCGGATCGGCGTGGCCGCGGGCCCGTCGTACGCCAGGAAGCCGTACGGGTCGTCCTCGATGATGGGCACGCCGTGCTCCGCCGCCAGCGCCGCCAGCCGCGCGCGCTTCTCCGCGCTCAGGCTGAGCGACAGCGGGTTGTTGCCGTCGGGCACCGTGTACAGGAACGCCGGCCGCGAGCCGGAGGCCAGCAGCGACTCCACCGCGTCCACGTCGATCCCCGTCTCGGGGTCCGACGGCACGGTCAGGAAGCGCGGCCCGAACGGCTCCACCGCCTGCTGAAGGCCCGTGTAGCACAGCGTCTCGGTGATGATCTCGCCCCCGGGCTCCAGCAGCAGCCGGGCGAGAAGGGCGATCCCCTGCTGCGCGCCGGTGGTCAGGAACACCTGCTCCGGCGCGCAGGTGACCCCGCGCTGGGCCATCAGCGCGGCCACGTGCGCCTGCAGCGGCGCGTGCGGCGGCGAGTACTGCAGCGCGCGCGGGTCCTCGGCCAGCACCGCCGCGGCCGCGCGCCCGTACTCCTCGGTGGGGAACAGCTCGGGCGCGGGAAGGCCGAGGGCGAACGAGATCGTCCCCGGGCGCGTTCCCACCGACAGCATCGTCTGCAGTGCCGACGCCCCCGAGGCGCGGGCCCACGCCGCCAGCTCCATCCGCGTCCGCGCCGGCGCGATTTCGGTCATCATCTCCACCCAGAAAGAAGGGAAACCTCACGCGGAAATACGGAGCCACGGAGGCCCGGTTCTCCGCGCCTCCGCGTCTCCGCGTGAGATCACCCGCACTCACGCACTTCCGCACTCACGCACTTCCGCACTTCCGCACTTCCGCACTTCCGCAGCGAAGATCAGATCGTCCCGCGGCGCTCCTGCTCGCGCTCCACCGCCTCGAACAGCGCCTTGATGTTCCCCGAGCCGAAGCCCAGCGCGCCCTGCCGCTCGATCAGCTCGATGAACATCGTCGGCCGCGACCCCACCGGCTCGCTGAAGATCTGCATCAGCCGGCCGTCGTCGTCCCTGTCCACCAGGATTCCCAGCTCCTGCAGCTCCGCCATCATCTCCGGCCCCAGGTGCCCCACGCGCTCCTCCAGCACCTCGTAGTACGTCGGCGGGACCTTCAGGAAGTTCACCCCGTTGTCGCGGATGGCGCGCACGCTGCGGCGGATGTCGGGGGTCAGGAAGGCCACGTGCTGCGCGCCCGCGCCGCGGTTGAAGTTCAGGTACTCCTGCACCTGGCTCTTCTCGGCATTCTGCGCCGGCTCCACGATGGGGAACTTCACCTTCCCCGACGCGTCCTCCACCACCTTGCTGTTCATGGCGCTGTGCTTGGTCCACACCATCTCGTGGTGAGACTGGTGGAAGCCCAGCACGTCGGTGTAGAAGTCGATCCAGCGGTCCAGCTCGCCCTGCTCCATGCTCACCGCCACGTGGTCCACCTCGGTGATCCCGGTCGAGACCGTGGCGGGAGCGCCCAGGATGGGGTCGAAGCCGGGGAGGAAGGCGCCGCCGTAGCCGCGCCGCTCAACGAACGAGTGCACCGTGTCGCCCGGCGCGGCGATGGTGGCGCGCAGCACGCGGCCGTGCGCGTCCTCGTGCACCCGCGGCTCCGACAGCCCGTGCGCGCCGCGGCGGACCGCCGTCTCGAAGGCGGCCTCCACGTCGTCCACGGTGAACGCCACGTCCTTCACGCCGTCGCCGTGCAGCGCCGCGTGCCGCGCGATCTCGGACTCGGGGGCGATGCCGCTGGTCAGCACCAGCCGCACGTCGCCCTGCTCCAGCACCACCGACATGCGGTCGCGCACCCCGGTTTCCAGCCCCGCGCGCGCCACCGGCCGGAACCCGAACACCGCGCGGTAGAAGTGGGCCGCCTGGTACGCGTTGCCCACGTACAGCTCCACGTGGTCGATGCCGTTCAGCTGCAGCGCGCCGTGGAGCACGGGGGCCTGGATTTCCTGCTCGATCGTGGCCATCAGGGACTCCCTGGGGAGATGAACGTGCGCCGCCTTCCCGCGGGCGGCGGCGATGCGTGCGGGATGGGCGGATCACGCGGCGGGGGGGCGCCGCGGAACACGGCCGGTTCCGGCCTGCGATCCGAATGAGACACTGGCGAGAGACTCCGCACGAACGGACCCGCACCGGCCCAAAGAGTAGCCACGACCGTTATGTGACGTCAAGGGCACCCCTGTAAACACCCGATTCCATCCGGCGCGCGGCCGGTGGCACATGGGTTTCCGGCAGACCCCCGTACGGCCGGGCCTCCCCGGCGACGGGTGTTTCCGTCGACCTGGATGAATAAAAAGTCGTTCCGGTGCGGTTGAAAATGTAATGGCGCATTCCGTGTCGGTACGGGGTCATCCCTTGTGGTTCTGAGCTTGTGGCCTTATCAGTTGTGCGCCGCGGTAACCGCATGTTTATCGGCGAAGCGGCGGGAGACGGGTGGCCGGGCGGCTTCTGGCGGGCTTCGCGTCCGAATGGGAGCTCCACCGCACTGCCGGATTCCACTCACGGGACCGCGCTCTGCCGGTGCGCCGGGCGCGCCGCCCGGGGTCGAAAGGCGCGATCCCGCATCCATCTCTTTCCAGACTCTTTGTATTAAACATCCGTGAACTCTGGATGGCTGCCGCCCCCGGGCGGCGCTCCCGGAGCGACGGAAGCAGCAGGCCGGTTCGGTGCCGCATCCCCGCAGTCGAACGGCAGCGTGTCCTTGTCCGCCGCGGCCGGTTCATGGAGACAGCCGGTCTCCAGCTCCGCCGCCGCGCGTCAAAACATTCGCCGCCGCTCCGGCGCGAGCTGCGCCCGCCAACCGAAGTATTCGCGCGCCGGGACCCCGGCGCGAGCGGCATCCCCGCCGCGGGCGCGGCGGCGGCCGGACCCCCCCCACAGGCACCAGGTAGCGCGAATGACCCCGATCGGCGCAGCTGCGGCAGTGGTTGCGGGACGCGAGCCCGGAAAGGTGCGCGTTCCCGGCGGGATCGTGCAGCCGCCGGCGCCGCACGCCGGCGAGCGGGCGGACGCGGACGGCCGCGCGCCGGAGTCCGCCGCCGCGCACGGGCTGGAGCCCCTGCGCGCCGGAGACCCGGAGCTGTACGGCCTGGTCGCCCGCGAGCACCGGCGGCAGAACGCCACGCTGGCGATGGACGACGCCTCGGGCGTGGCGGGCGCGGCCGTGCTGGCCTGCGGGGGATCGCCGCTGGCCAACACGCCGGCCGGGTGCGGCGTGGCCGGCGCGGTCGAGCGCATCGCGGTGCTGCGGGCGCGGCTGGCGTTCGCGGCGCGCTACGCCAGCGTGCGGCCGGCCTCGGGGTCCGCCGCCCGCGAGCTCGTCCTTTCCATCCTCCTCCGCCCGGGCGACGTCGTCCTGGCGCCGGAGGCGGACGGCTTCCCGTCCTCGCCCCCCGGGACGGTGACGGTGGCCTGCGGGGCGGGAGCGGACGGGCGGATCGACGGCGAGGCGGTGCGGCGGCTGGCGCTGGAGCACCGGCCGCGGGTGATCGTCTGCGGCGCGTCCGCCCATCCCCGCGCCACCGACTTCGCCGCGTTCCGCCGCATCGCCGACGAGGCGGGCGCCTTCCTCCTGGCCGACATCTCTCCGGTGGCCGCGCTGGTGGCGGCGGGCGAGCACCCCAGCCCCATCGACCACGCGCACTTCACCATCACCCGCACCCGCGGGCAGCTGCCGGGGCCGCGCGGCGGGCTGGTGCTGATGGGGCGCGACCACGACGCCCCCGCCCCCGTGGGCGAGGGGACGCTCTCCGGGGCCATCGAGCGCACCGCCTCGCTCGCCTCGCCGGAAGGGCCGGACCTGGCCGCGATCGCCGCCGCCGCCAGCATGCTGGCCGCCGCCGCGTCGGCCGGCTTCCACGAGGCCGCGCGCCGCGCCACCGCGGGCGCCCGGGCGCTGGCGGCCGGGCTGGCTTCGCGCGGCTGGGCCCTGGTCACCGGCGGCACCGACACCCACCTGGTGGCGGTCGACCTTTCCGCGCGCGGGCTGGCCGGCGCGGTGGCCGAGCGGGCGCTGGAGGAGTGCGGGATGAGGGTGAGCCGGTGCCGCGTTCCCGGAGACGGGCGGAGCCCTGCCGCCGCGAGCGGCGTGCGCCTGGGCACCCACGGCCTGGCGCTGCGGGGGATGGGCCCGGCGGAGATGGCGCGGTGCGCCGAGCTGGTGGACATGGTCCTGGCCGCCGTGCGCCCGGTGGACGACGACGCGTACGAGCTGTGCCCCGCCGTGGCCGCCATGGCGCGCGACGAGGTGGCGGCGCTCTGCGCGCGCTTCCCCATCCCCGGCTGGTCCGCCGATTGGCCGCCCGAAGTGGTCTCCATCGCCCCGCCGCGTGCGACCGCGCCGGTCGACCCGTTCTCGCTCCCGGCCGGGGACGCCGCATGACGCTGGCGCGGGACGGGGCCGGACTGGAGCGGGTCGTGGCGGGCGGGACCGGTGCGCGGGCGGCGTTTCCGGCCGATCGCTGCATCCACGCGCTCATCGAGGAGCAGGCGGCGCGCACGCCGGACGCCGTGGCGCTGGTGTTCGAGGACGCCTCGCTGGCCTACCGCGAGCTGGACGCGCGGGCGAACCGGGTGGCCCACCACCTCCGCCGGCTGGGCGTGGGGCCGGAGGTGCCGGTGGCCATAGCGCTGGAGCGCGGCCTGGAGCTGGCGGTAGCCATCCTGGGCGTGCTGAAGGCGGGCGGCGCCTACGTTCCGCTGGACCCCGGCTACCCGGCCGAGCGGCTGCGGCACATGCTGGCCGACTCGGCCGCGCCGGTGCTGCTGACCCAGGAGCGGCTGCGCGGCGCCGTTCCCATCCCCCCGGGCATTGCCGTCGCCAGCATGGACGGAGGATGGGACGCCATCGCCGCCGAGCCCGCGGAGCCGGTGGAGAGCGGCGTCACCCCGGACAACGCGGCGTACGTCATCTACACCTCCGGATCGACCGGCCGCCCCAAGGGCGTGGTGAACGCGCACCGCGGCGTCGTCAACCGCCTCTGCTGGATGCAGGCGGAGTACGGGATCGGGCCGGGCGACGCGGTGCTGCAGAAGACGCCGGTCTCGTTCGACGTCTCGGTGTGGGAGCTGTTCTGGCCGCTGCAGCAGGGGGCCACGCTGGTGATGGCCCGGCCGGACGGCCACCGCGACCCGGCGTACCTGGCCGAGGTGATCGAGCGGCGCGGGGTGACCACGCTGCACTTCGTTCCCTCGATGCTGCGGCAGTTCGTGGACGCGGCGGACCCGGCGCGCTGCCGGACGCTGAAGCGGGTGATCTGCTCGGGCGAGGCGCTGCCGCCCGCGCTGGCCGCGCGCTTCCACGAGCGGTTCGCGCCGCCGGTCACGCTGCACAACCTGTACGGCCCCACGGAAGCCGCGGTGGACGTCAGCCACTGGCCGTGCGAGCGCGCCGCGGCCGACGTGGTTCCCATCGGCCGCCCCGTGTGGAACACCGAACTGTACGTGCTGGACGCGGAGCTACGCCCGGTGCCCGCCGGCGCATCCGGCGAGCTGTACATCGGCGGGGTGCAGGTGGCGCGCGGCTACCTGAACCGTCCGGCGCTGACGGCGGAGCGTTTCGTCCCCGACCCCCTGGGCGGCATGCCGGGGGCCCGGCTGTACCGCACGGGCGACGAGGCGCGGTGGACGGAGTGCGAAAGTGCGGAAGTGCGAGAGTGCGAGAGCGACTCATCGCACGCCGAAGCCACTCTCGCACCTTCGCGCTCTCGCACTCTCGCACTTCACTACCTGGGCCGCCTGGACGACCAGGTGAAGATCCGCGGCTTCCGCATCGAGCTGGGCGAGGTCGAGGCGGCGCTGCGCGGGTGCGAGGGCGTTCACGACTGCGTGGTCGTCGCGCGCGAGGACGGGGGCGGAGAGCGGCGGCTGGTGGCGTACGTCGCCGGCGCGGCGGAGGCGGACGCGCTGCGGGCGCACCTGCGGCGGACGCTTCCCGAGCACATGGTGCCGGGCGCCTTCGTCACGGTCGACCGCTTTCCCGTTTCGCCCAACGGCAAGCTGGACCGCAAGGCGCTTCCCGCGCCCCGCTTCGAGGCGGCGGACGCGGAGTACGTGGCCCCACGCACGCCGGCCGAGGCGGCGCTCGCGGCGATCTGGCGCGAGGTGCTGGGGCTGGGCCGCGTGGGGGTGCGCGAGAGCTTCTTCGAGCTGGGAGGGCACTCGCTGCTGGCCATCCGCGCGGCGAGCCGCATCTCCCGGACCTTCGGTGCCGAGCTGACGCTGGACGCGGTGTTCGAGAACCGCACCATCGAGGCGCTGGCCCGCCATCTCCCCGATCCCCCGGCCGTTCCGGCGCATGGCGGCCGCGCGGCGGAGGTGGGCGAAGCCGCCAGCCCGCACCGCCTGCTGGCCGTGATCGACGACCTGTCCGAGGACGAGCTGGACCGCCTCCTGGGCCTTACCACCTGAAGCCGGAACTACAGGAATGACCGCACCAACCGAGTCCGCGGGCGCGCTGTCGAGGAGCGAGAAGCTGGAGCTGCTCCGGAAGATCCAGGTCGAGCGGATCAGCCGGACGCGCACCGCGCCGGCCTCGTTCGCGCAGGAGCGGCTGTGGTTCCTTGCCCGGCTGCAGCCGGAGAGCGCCCTCTACAACCTTCCCGAGGCGCAGCGGCTCACCGGCGCGCTGGACGCGGCGGCGCTGGAGCGCGCGCTGGGCGAGGTCGTGCGCCGCCACGAGGTGCTGCGCACCACCTTCGCCGAGGAGGATGGCGCGCCGGTGCAGGTGATCGCGCCCTTCGCCGGCTTCACCCTTTCCGTCGAGGACCTGTCGGCGCTGGCGGACGACGAGCGCGAGGCGGCGGTGCGCCGCCGCGCGGGCGAGGAGGCGGCGCGGCCGTTCGACCTGGCGGCGGGCCCGCTCTTCCGCGCCACCCTGCTGCGGCTGGCGGACGACGACCACGTCCTGCTCCTCTGCACCCACCACATCGCCAGCGACGGGTGGAGCCGCGGCGTGCTCTTCCGCGAGATCGCGGCGCTGTACGCGGCCTTCGCCGGGGGCGGCCCGCCGCCCCTGGCCGAGCCGGCCCTGCAGTTCGCCGACCACGCCGCCGCCCAGCGCGAGCGGCTGCGGGGCGAGGCGCTGGACCGGCCGCTGGCGTGGTGGAAGGAGCGGCTGGCCGGCGCGCCCGCGCTGCTGGAGCTTCCCGCCGACCACCCGCGCCCGGCCGTGCAGTCGTACCGCGGCGCGGTGGAGCGCATCGCCCTGGCCCCGGAGCTGGCCGGGCGGCTGCGGGCGCTCGCGCGCGGGGAAGACGCCACGCTGTTCATGGCGCTGATGGCCGGCTTCCAGGCGCTGCTGGCGAAGTACACCGGGAGCGGCGACGTGGTGGTCGGCACCCCCATCGCCGGGCGCAGCGGGACCGAGGTGGAGGAGCTGATCGGCTTCTTCGTGAACACGCTGGCCGTTCGCACCGACCTTTCCGGCGACCCCGGCTTCCGCGCGCTGCTGGGCCGCGTGCGCGAGGGGATGCTGGGCGCGTACGCCCACGGCGAGGTGCCCTTCGAGCGGCTGGTGGAGGAGCTGCGCCCCGACCGCTCGCTCAGCCACTCGCCGGTGTTCCAGGCGATGTTCGTGGTCGAAGAGAACGACGCCGACCTGGACGGCCTTCCCGGCATCCGCCCGGAGCGCGTCGAGGTGGAGACGGGGACGGCCAAGTTCGACCTCACCCTCCGCATCTCCCTGGCTCCCGGCCGCTTCACCGCGGAGGCGGAGTTCAGCACCGACCTGTTCGAGCGCGCCACCATCCGGCGCATGCTGGGCCACTTCCAGCGCCTCCTGGAGCAGGCCGCGGAGCATCCCGATCTCCCCCTGTCGGAGATGGAGATGCTGGACGCGGCCGAGCGCTCGTTCGTGATCGACGAGCTGAACCGCACCGAGGCGCCGTATCCCCACGCCTCCCTCGACGCGCTGTTCGCGGAGCAGGCCGCGCGCACCCCGGACGCCGTCGCGGTGGTCTTCGGCGATGACGCGGTGACGTACGGCGAGCTGGACGCGCGCTCCAACCGCTTCGCGCGGCACCTTCGCCGCCTGGGGGTGGGGCACGAGACGCGGGTGGGGATCTGCCTGGAGCGGGGGATGGAGCTGGTGGTGGCCATCCTGGGCACGCTGAAGGCCGGCGGCGCCTACGTTCCGCTCGACCCCGGCTATCCCGCCGGGCGGCTGGCCTTCATGCTGGCCGACAGCGGCGTGGCCGTGCTGGTGACGGAGGAGAAGCTGGCGGCCTCGCTCCCCGTCTCCGACGGCGTGGCGACCGTCAGGGTCGATGGCGACGCGGACGCGATCGCGGCGGAAAGCGCGGAGCCGGCCGGGAGCGGCGCGGGGCCGCGCAGCCTGGCGTACGTCATCTACACCTCGGGATCGACCGGTACCCCGAAGGGCGTGGCGGTGGAGCACCGCAGCGTGGTGCGCCTGGTGCGCGGGGCGAACTACGTCGCCCTGGGGCCCGACGAGGTGATCCTGCAGGCCGCGCCGGTGTCGTTCGACGCCAGCACGCTGGAGATCTGGGGCGCGCTGCTGAACGGCGGGCGGATGGTGATGGTGGCCGGCGCCAACCCCACGCTCGAGGAGCTGGGCAGAGCGATCGTTCGCCACGGGGTGACCACGATGTGGCTGACCGCCGGACTCTTCCAGGTGATGGTGGAGGAGCGGCTGGACGACCTGCGCGGCGTGCGCCAGCTGCTGGCCGGCGGCGACGTGCTGCCGGTGGAGGCGGTGCGCCGCCTCGGCGAGCGCATCCCCGGCTGCCGGGTGATCAACGGCTACGGGCCCACCGAGAACACCACCTTCACCTGCTGCTATCCGGTTCCCGACGGGTGGAGCGGGACGTCGATCCCCATCGGCCGCCCCATCTCCAACACCCGCGTTTACGTGCTGGACGCGGCCCTGCGCCCCGTTCCCGTCGGCGTTCCCGGCGAGCTGTACGCGGCGGGCCACGGCGTGGCGCGCGGCTACCTGAACCGCCCGGAGCTGACCGACGAGCGCTTCGTGCCCGACCCGTTCTCGGCCGAGCCGGGCGCGCGGATGTACCGCACGGGCGACCGGGTGAGATGGAAGGAAAGTGCGGAAGTGCGTGAGTGCGGAAGTGCGCCGGATCCGCGCGAGAACGAGCGCACTCCCGCACTCCCGCACTCCCGCACTCTCGCACTGGAGTACCTGGGCCGCCTGGACGGGCAGGTGAAGGTCCGCGGCTTCCGCATCGAGCCGGGCGAGGTCGAGGCCACGTTGATGCGGCACCCCGCCGTGGCCGACTGCGCCGTGGTGGCGCGCGACGACGGGCCCGGCGGGAAGCGCCTGGTGGCCTACGTGGTGGGCGGCGCGGACGCGGAGGAGCTGCGCGCGCATCTGCGGGCCAGCCTTCCCGGCTACATGGTGCCGGGCGCCTTCGTGGCGCTGGACGCGCTCCCGCTCTCGCCCAACGGCAAGGTGGACCGCGCCGCGCTCCCCGCGCCCGACGCCGCGGCCGACGCCGACGGCTACGCCGCCCCGCGCACCCCGGCCGAGGAGGTGCTGGCCGCCGCCTGGGCCGAACTGCTGGGGCGCGAGCGCGTGGGGGTGACGGAGAACTTCTTCGCGCTGGGCGGGCACTCGCTGCTGGCCACGCGCGTGATCTCGCGCGTGCGTACGGTGTTCGGGGTGGAGCTGACGGTGCGCGCGCTGTTCGAGGCGCCCACGGTGGCCGAGCTGGCCGCGCGGGTGGAGGCGGCGCGCGCCGGCGGCACCGCGGCGGCGCTTCCGCCGGTCGAGCCCGCGCCGCGCGACCGGCCGCTCCCGGTGAGCTTCCAGCAGCGGCAGCTGTGGCTGGTGGACCGGCTGCAGCCCGGGCTGGCCGTGTACAACGTTCCCGCCGCCTGGCGCCTTTCCGGCGCGCTGGACGCGGATTCGCTGCGGGCGGCGCTGGACGGCGTGGTGCGCCGCCACGAGGCGCTGCGCACCGTCCTGCGCGCCGAGGGCGGCGAGCCGGTGCAGGTGGTGCTCGCCGAGATCGCCGCCGACCTGCCGGTGGACGACCTTTCCGCGCTGGAGCCCGCGGCCCGCGAGCGCGAAGTGCGCGCCCGGATGCGCCGCTCGGCCGAGGCACCGTTCGACCTGGAGCGCGGCCCGCTCTTCCGCGCCGAGCTGCTGCGGCTGGCCGGCGACGAGCACCTGCTGCTGTTCTGCGTGCACCACGTGGTGAGCGACGGGTGGAGCCTGGGCGTGCTCTTCGGCGAGCTGGCGGCGCTGTACGCGGGCCAGGACGAGGCCACGCTCCCCGCGGTGCCGGTGCAGTACGCCGACTACGCGGCCTGGCAGCGCGCCCTGCTCTCGGGCGAGCGCCTGGCGCGGCAGGTGGAGTGGTGGCGCGGCCACCTGGCCCCGGCGCCCGCGCTGCTGGCGCTGCCCACCGACCATCCCCGCCCGGCCGTGCAGAGCTACCGCGGCGCGCTGCACCGCTTCGCGCTCTCCGCGCGGCTGGCGGAGGGGCTCGAGGCGCTGGCGCGGCGCGAGGGGGCCAGCCTGTACATGGTGCTGCTGGCCGCATGGCAGGTGCTGCTGGCGCGGTACAGCGGGCAGGAGCAGGTGGTGGTGGGCGGGCCGGCGGCCAACCGCCCGCGCGCCGAGCTGGAGGGGCTCGTCGGCTTCTTCGCCAACGCCATGGCGCTGCGCACCGACCTGTCCGGCGACCCCTCGTTCCGCGAGGTGGTGGCGCGGGTGCGCGAAACCACGCTGGAGGCGTACGCGCACCAGGAGGTGCCGTTCGAGACGCTGGTGGGCGAGCTGCAGCCGGAGCGCTCGCTCGGCCACAACCCCATCTTCCAGGCCTTCTTCGCCCTGCACGGCCGCGGCGAGGCGCTGCGGCTGGCCGGGGTCCGGGCCGAGCCGGTGCCGGTGGAGATCGCGACCGCCAAGTTCGACGTGTCGCTCTTCCTCACCCCCACCGATGATGGGCTGGACGGCTCCATCGAGTACGCCACCGACCTGTTCGACGCGGCCACCGCGGAGCGGATGGCGGCGCACCTGGAGGTGCTGCTGGGCGCCGTGGCGGCCGACCCCGCGCGCCGCCTTTCCGCGCTCCCGGTGCTCACCGGTGCCGAGCGCGAGACCATCGTCCGGCAGTGGAGCGGGGCGGGGGAGAGCTTCCCCGTCACGACCGCGCTGCACCGGCGCTTCGAGGCGCGCGCGGCCGAGCGGCCGGACGCCGTCGCCCTGACGTGCGACGGATCTTCGCTGACCTACGGCGAGCTGAACGCGCGGGCCAATCGCCTGGCGCGGCGCCTCCGCGCGCTCGGCGTCGCCCCCGAGTCCCGCGTCGGCCTGGTCGCCGAGCGCTCGCTGGACATGATCGCGGGCATCCTCGCCATCCTGAAGGCGGGCGGCGCGTACGTCCCGCTGGACCCCGCGTATCCCGAGGACCGTCTGGCCTACATGGCGGGGGATTCGGGGATCCGCGTGCTCCTGGGCCAGTCCGCGCTCCGCGACCGGGTGCCGGCGGACGGCATCCCCTTCCTGGCGCAGGAAGACGTCCCCGCGGACGAGCTCCCCGAGGACCTGGACGTGGAGATCGATCCCGCGCACCTGGCCTACGTCATCTACACCTCCGGCTCCACCGGCCGCCCCAAGGGCGTCGGGGTGACGCACGGCAACGTGCTGCGCCTGTTCGATTCCACCGCGTCGGGCTTCGGCTTCAGCGAGCGCGACGTGTGGACGCTCTTCCACTCCTACGCGTTCGACTTCTCGGTCTGGGAGATCTGGGGCGCGCTGCTGTACGGCGGACGGCTCGTCGTGGTGCCGTGGACCGTCTCGCGCGACTTCGCCGCCTTCCGCGAGCTGCTGGCGGCCGAGCGGGTGACGATGCTGAGCCAGACGCCCTCGGCCTTCCGCGCGCTCTGCCGCGCCGACGAGGCGCAGCCGGAGCCGCTGGAGCACCTGCGCGCCGTGGTCTTCGGCGGCGAGGCGCTGAACTACGCCGCGCTGCGCGGATGGCTGGACCGCTACGGTCCCCGCCGCCCGCGGCTGGTGAACATGTACGGGATCACGGAGACCACCGTCCACGTGACCTGGCACACCGTCACCGGCCAGGAGCTGCGGCGGGAGACGGCCGGCAGCGGCGTCGGCGTCGCGATTCCGGATCTCCGCGCGTACGTCCTGGACCGCGCGGGGAACCCATCTCCCGTGGGCGTCCCCGGCGAGCTGTTCGTCGGTGGGGCCGGGCTGGCGCGGGGATACCTGGGCCGGCCGGGGCTGACCGCGACGCGCTTCGTTCCCGACCCGTTCTCGGGCGAGGCCGGCGCGCGGCTCTACCGCTCGGGCGACCTGGCGCGGTGGAAGGCGGACGGCACGCTGGAGTACCTGGGCCGCATCGACCAGCAGGTGAAGATCCGCGGCTTCCGCATCGAGCTGGGCGAGATCGAGTCGCTCCTGCTCGCCCAGCCCGGCATCTCCGCCGCCGCCGTGGTGGTACGCGGCGAGGGGGATGACGCATCGCTCGCGGCGTATCTGGTCCCCAGCGGACAGGCCCCGGCCGCGGCCGAGCTGCGGGACGCGCTGCGGCGGCATCTTCCCGAATACATGGTCCCCTCCGCCTTCGTGGCGATCGACAAGATCCCGCTGACCGCGAACGGCAAGCTGGACCGCGCCGCGCTCCCCGATCCCGACGCCGTGGGCGAGCCGTCGGGCGACGCCTTCGTGGCGCCGCGCACGCCGGTGGAAGAGGTGCTGGCGGCGGTCTGGGCCGAGGTGCTGGGCGCCGACCGGGTGAGCGTGGACGAGAACTTCTTCGAGCTGGGCGGGCACTCGCTGCTGGCCACGCTGGTGATGGCCCGCATCCGCGAGGTGTTCGCGGCGCCCATGCCGGTGCGCATCCTGTTCGAGGCGCCCACCGTGGCCGAGCTGGCCGTGCGCGTGGACGCGCAGCTGCGCGCCGACCTCCCCGCGCTGCCGCCGGTGGCGCCGGTGGAGCGCACGCGCGCGCTCCCGCTCTCGTTCGGGCAGGAGCGGCTCTGGTTCCTGCAGCGCCTGCAGCCCGAATCGACGCCGTACAACCACTTCCTGGCGCTGCGGCTGGAGGGCGCGCTGGACGTGGCCGCGATGGAGCGCGCGCTGGGCGAGATCGTGCGCCGCCACGAGTCGCTGCGCACCGTGTTCCCCGAGGTGGACGGCGGCCCCGTGCAGGTGGTGCTCCCCTTCGCCGGCTTCACGCTGCCGGTGGAGGACGTCGCCGGGGTGGACGAGGCCGCGCTCAGCCGGCTGGTGTCGGCGGAGGCGGCGCGTCCGTACGACCTGGCCGCCGAGCCCGCCTTCCGCGCGCGGCTGGTGCGGCTGGCGCCGCGTTCGCACCTGCTGATCCTGGCCACGCACCACATCGCCACCGACGGCTGGAGCGTGGGCATCCTGCAGCGCGAGCTGTCGTCGCTGTACGCCGCCTTCCGCGACGGGCGCACGCCGCGGCTGGAGGCGCTGCCGGTGCAGTACGCCGACTACGCCGCCTGGCAGCGCGAGCAGCTGCGCGGCGCGGCGCTGGAGGCGCAGATGTCGTGGTGGCGCAGCCACCTGGCGGGCGCGCCCACGCTGCTGGAGCTGCCGGCCGACCATCCGCGTCCGGCCGCGCAGAGCTACCGCGGCGGCGTGCACCACTTCACCCTCCCGGCGCGGCTGGTGGCCTCGCTCGAGGCGCTGCAGCGCGCCGAGGGCGCCACGCTGTACATGGTGCTTCTGGCCGCCTTCCAGACGCTGCTGGCGCGCTACGCCGGGTGCGACGACGTGGTGGTGGGGAGCCCGGCGGCCGGGCGGGCGCACAAGGAGGTCGAGGGGCTGATCGGCTTCTTCGTGAACACCATGGTGCTGCGGACGCGCTTCGACGGCGACCCCGGCTTCCGCGACGTGCTGCGGCGCGTGCGCGAGGCCACGCTGGGCGCCTACGAGCACCAGGAGGCGCCGTTCGAGAAGATGGTGGAAGAGCTGCAGCCCGAGCGCTCGCTGGGCCACAACCCGCTCTTCCAGGCCTTCTTCGCGCTGCAGAACCTGGAGGGCGAGGCGCTGCGCCTTCCGGGGCTGGCGATCGCCGAGATCCCCATGGAGGGCGCGAAGGCGGTGTTCGACCTTTCGCTCTTCCTCACCCGCGGCGACGCGGGGCTGGACGGCGCGCTGGTCTACGCCACCGACCTGTTCGACGCGGCCACGGCGGAGCGGATGGCGGCGCACCTGGAAGCGCTGCTCGAGGCCGCCGCGGCCGATCCCAAGCGCCGCGTCTCCACCATCCCCCTGCTCTCGCAGGGCGAGCGCGAGACCATCGTCCGCGAGTGGAGCGGGGCGGGGGAGAGCTTCCCCGTCACGACCGCGCTGCACCGGCGCTTCGAGGCGCGCGCAGCCGAGCGGCCGGACGCCGTCGCCCTGACGTGCGAGGGCCAGAGCCTGACCTACGGCGAGCTGAACGCGCGGGCCAATCGCCTGGCGCGGCGCCTCCGCGCGCTCGGCGTCGCCCCCGAGTCGCGCGTCGGCCTGGTCGCCGAGCGCTCGCTGGACATGATCGCCGGCATCCTCGCCATCCTGAAGGCGGGCGGCGCCTACGTCCCGCTCGACCCGGCGTATCCCGAGGACCGTCTGGCGTACATGGCGGGGGATTCGGGGATCCGCGTGCTCCTGGGCCAGTCCGCGCTCCGCGACCGCGTCCCGGCGGACGGCATCCCCTTCCTGGCGCTGGAAGACGTCCCCGCGGACGAGCTTCCCGGCGACTTGGACGTGGAGGTTGATCCCGCGCACCTGGCCTACGTCATCTACACCTCCGGCTCCACCGGTCGCCCCAAGGGCGTCGGCGTGATGCACGGCAACGTGCTGCGCCTGTTCGATTCCACCGCGTCGGGATTCGGCTTCGGCGAGCGCGACGTGTGGACGCTCTTCCACTCCTACGCCTTCGACTTCTCGGTCTGGGAGATCTGGGGCGCGCTGCTGTACGGCGGACGCCTGGTCGTCGTCCCCTGGACCGTGTCGCGCGACTTCGCCGCCTTCCGCGAGCTGCTGGCGGCCGAGCGGGTGACGATGCTGAGCCAGACGCCCTCGGCCTTCCGCGCGCTCTGCCGCGCGGACGAGGCGCAGCCGGAGCCGCTGGAGCACCTGCGCGCCGTGGTCTTCGGCGGCGAGGCGCTGAACTACGCCGCGCTGCGCGGATGGCTGGACCGCTACGGTCCCCGCCGCCCCCGCCTCGTCAACATGTACGGGATCACCGAGACCACCGTTCACGTGACCTGGCACACCGTCACCGGCGCGGAGCTGCGGCGGGAGACGGCCGGCAGCGGCGTCGGCGTCGCGATCCCGGATCTCCGCGCCTACGTGCTGGACCGTGCGGGCAACCCATCTCCCGTGGGCGTTCCCGGCGAGCTGTTCGTCGGTGGGGCCGGGCTGGCGCGGGGATACCTCGGCCGGCCGGGGCTGACCGCGACGCGCTTCGTCCCCGATCCGTTCTCGGGCGATGCGGGCGCGCGGCTCTACCGCTCGGGCGACCTGGCGCGGTGGAAGGCGGACGGCACGCTGGAGTACCTGGGCCGCATCGACCAGCAGGTGAAGATCCGCGGCTTCCGCATCGAGCTGGGCGAGATCGAGTCGCTCCTGCTCGCGCACCCCGGCATCTCCGCCGCCGCCGTGGTGGTGCGCGGCGAGGGGGACGATGCATCGCTCGCGGCGTACCTGGTCCCCAGCGGACAGACCCCGGCCGCGGCGGAGCTGAGGGACGCGCTGCGGCGGCATCTTCCCGAATACATGGTCCCCTCCGCCTTCGTGGCGATCGAGCGGATCCCGCTGACCGCGAACGGCAAGCTGGACCGCGCCGCGCTCCCGGAGCCCGACGCCGCCGGCTCGGCGCCCGCGGATGGTTACGTCGCGCCGCGCACGCCGGTGGAAGAGGTGCTGGCGGGCGTGTGGGCCGAGGTGCTGGGCGTGGAGCGCGTTGGCGCGCTGGACAACTTCTTCGAGCTGGGCGGCCACTCGCTGCTGGCCACGCAGGTGATGGCCCGCATCCGCGAGATCTTTGGCGTGGGCGTGCCGCTGCGGCTGCTGTTCGAGGGGCCGTCGGTCGCCGAGCTGGCGGAGCGGCTGGAGGCGCTGCGCCGCGCCGGCCTCCCCGTCCTCCCGCCCGTCGCGGCCGTGGAGCGCCAAGCGCAGATGCCGCTGTCGTTCGGGCAGGAGCGGCTCTGGTTCCTGCAGCGCCTGCAGCCCGAATCGACCACCTACAACCATCCCACCGCGCTGCGGCTGCGCGGCCCGCTGGACGCCGCGGCGCTGGAGCGCGCGCTGGGCGAGATCGTCCGCCGCCACGAGTCGCTGCGCACCACCTTCCCCGAGCGGGGCGGCGCGCCGGTGCAGGTGATCGCCCCGTTCGCCGGCTTCTCGCTCCCCGTGGCCGAGCACCCGGGCGCGGACGAGGACGAGGTGCGGCGCATCGTGGACCTGGAGGCGGCGCGCGCGTTCGACCTGGCCCAGGGGCCGCTCTTCCGCGCCTGGCTGGTGCGCATCGCCCCGCAGGACCATCTCCTCCTCCTGTCGATGCACCACATCGTCACCGACGGGTGGAGCATGGGCGTGCTCTTCCGCGAGCTGGCGGCGCTGTACGCGGCCTTCGGGCAGGGCGGCGAATCGCCCCTGGCCGAGCCCGCGGTGCAGTACGCCGACTACGCCGCGTGGGAGCGCGCGCAGCTGCGCGGCCCGGCGCTGGACGCCGAGCTGGCGTACTGGAAGGAGCGGCTGTCCGGCGCCCCCGCGCTGCTGGAGCTGCCCACCGACCACCCCCGCCCGGCGGTGCAGACGCACCGCGGCGCCGACGAGCGCATCGCCCTGCCCGCCGCGCTGGTGGAGCGGCTGCGGGCCCTGGGGAGAGGCGAGGGAGCCACGCTGTACATGGTCCTGCTCGCGGCCTTCCAGTCGCTGCTCGCGCGCCACGCCGGGAGCGACGACGTGGTGGTGGGCAGCCCGGTCGCGGGCCGCACGCGCCGCGAGCTGGAGGAGGTGATCGGCTTCTTCGTGAACACGCTGGTGCTGCGGACCGACCTTTCCGCCGACCCCACCTTCCGCGAGGCGCTGCGGCGGGTGCGCGAGACCACGCTGGGCGCGTGGGAGCACCAGGGCGTGCCCTTCGAGAAGCTGGTGGAGGAGCTGCACCCCGAGCGCAGCCTGGGCCACGCGCCGCTCTTCCAGGTGATGTTCCAGCTGGTGGACGGCGGCGTCCTGCGCGGCGAGCTCCCCGGCGTGCGCGCCGAGGTGGTCGAGGCGGGGTCGGATTCGACCAAGTTCGACCTGGGGCTGGCCTTCGTGGAGGAGGCCGACGGGCTGCTGGGGGTGATGGAGTACAACGCCGACCTGTTCGAGCCCGCCACCATCCGCCGCATGCTGGCGCAGCTGCACCGCGTGCTGGAGCAGGTGGCGGGCGACGCCGACCCGCGCCTGTCGGAGCTGGAGCTGCTGGACGCGGGCGACCGCGAGCGGCTGCTGGTGGAGTGGAACGCCACCGACCGCGACTGGCCGCTGGTGCCGGTCCACGCGGCGGTCGCGGCGCAGGCCCGGCGCGCGCCCGATGCGGTGGCGCTGCTGCACGCGGGCGGGTCGCTGACGTACGCGGAGCTGGACGCGCGCGCCGAGGCCGTCGCGCGGCGGCTGCGCGCGCTGGGCGTGCGCCCCGAGGTGCCCGTGGGCGTGTGCACCGGGCGCACGCCGGAGCTGCTGGCCGCGGTGCTGGGGATCTGGAAGGCGGGCGGCGCCTTCGTTCCGCTGGACCCCGACTACCCGGCCGACCGGCTGGCGTGGATCGCCTCGGACGCGGCGCTCCCCGTCATCGTCACCGCGGGAAGCGCGGCCGCCGCGCTGCCGGAGCACGCGGCCACGCTGGTCCACGCCGACGAGATCCACGCGGAGGCGGGCGCGGCGCCGGTGGCGGCGGAGGTGTCTCCGTCCACCCTGGCCTACGTCATCTACACCTCCGGCTCCACCGGGAAGCCCAAGGGCGTGCTGGTGGAGCACGGCTCGCTGGCCAACCTGCTGGCCGCCACGCGCGACGCGTTCGGGGTGGCGCCGGGCGACGTGATGCCGGCGCTGGCCTCGTACGCCTTCGACATCTGGCTCTTCGAGGCGCTGCTCCCGCTCACCTCGGGCGCGGCCACGCGGCTGGTGGAGCGCGAGCGCGTTCTCGATGTGGCCGCGCTGATGGGTGACATCGCCGACGCCACGCTGCTGCACGCGGTGCCCGCGCTGATGCGGCAGATCGCGCGGGAAGAGCGCGCCGCGCCGCGCCTGGGCCGCCTGCGGCGGACCTTCGTGGGCGGCGACCTGGTCTCGCCCGACCTGCTGGGCGAGATGGCCGGGGCGTTCCCGGCGGCCGCCACGCACATCCTGTACGGCCCCACCGAGGGGACGATCCTGGCCTCGTGGCACCCCGTTGCCGCGGACGGAAGGGTGGAGGCGCACCCGATCGGCCTCCCCTTCGGCAACGTGCGCCTGTACGTCTGCGACGCGCACGGCCGCCTGCAGCCGCCGGGCGTGCCCGGCGAGCTGCTGATCGGCGGGCTGGGCGTGGCGCGCGGCTACCTGGGCCGCCCCGACCTCACCGACGAGCGCTTCATCCCCGACCCGTTCTCGGGGAACCCCGGCGCGCGGCTGTACCGCACGGGCGACCGGGTCCGCTGGTGCGAGAGTGCGGAAGTGCGGGAGTGCGGAAGTGCGCTGGATCCGCGCGAGGCCGAGCGCACTGACGCACTCACGCACTCACGCACTGCGTTCCTGGAGTACCTGGGCCGCCTGGACGGCCAGGTGAAGATCCGCGGCTACCGCATCGAGCCGGGCGAGGTCGAGGCCGCGCTCAGGACGCACCCCGGCGTGCGCGAGTGCGCCGTCATCGCCCGCGAGGACGCGCCGGGGGAGAAGCGCCTGGTGGGCTACGTGGTGGGCGAGGGCGATGGGGAAGCGCTGCGGAGCCATCTCCGCCAGACGCTGCCGGAGTACATGGTGCCCAGCCCCATCGTGTTCCTGGACGGGCTTCCCCGCTCGCCCAACGGCAAGCTGGACCGCCGCGCCCTTCCCGCGCCGGAGCAGGGCGGCGGCACGGCTTCGCCCGCGCCGCGCAACGAGCTGGAGTCGCTGGTGGCCGAGGTGTGGCGCGAGGTGGTGGGCGCGGCGGAGATCGGGGTGCACGACAACTTCTTCGACCTGGGCGGCACCTCGCTCCTGCTGTACCGCGTGTTCAGCCGCCTGCGCGAGGCGCGCGCCGACCTGCGCATGGTCGACCTCTTCCGCTACACCACGGTCGAGGAGCTGGCGGGATACCTGGCCGCCGCGGGCACGGGCGACGACGCCGGACTGGCCGAGAGCCGGTCGCGGGCGGAGGAGCGGCGCGCGGCGCGGCGGCGGGTGAGGAACTGAAGAACAGACAGTCCTAAGTCCTAAGTCCTAAGTCCTGAGTAGCACGGCACTTGGGGCGATTCGGACGGGTGCGGTTCGACGGGCGGGCGTGCGGGGCCGGCTATAGATCCTTCGGCCTGCAACGGTTTGCGCGGGGGCTGGGTCGGTGTGGCCGGCCTGAATAGAAAGTTCGCGGCCTGGCCCCCCACCGGCGACTGAAGTCGCAGCAACAACTACGGGAAGCCTCGCAAACTGCGCGAGGCTGATCCGCTCATTCTGTGGCATCAGCGCTCACGACCACTGTCCT